>JBPCNJ010000340.1:0-7209 GCA_051001375.1 Gemmatimonadaceae bacterium | reverse complement strand
CGGCAGCCAGTATTTCCTGACACTCACTGATCAACCGCACCTCGATGGTCACTATACGCTCTTTGCGTTCGTGACCCGCGGACTTGCAACCATGGACGAGCTCGTCGAGGGTGACTCAATCAACGCTATCCACATTCAACAATGATGTCGCTCGCGATCCGCGCGGCCGTTGCGATCGGTAGCATTGGCGCGATCAGTGCTTGCGCGACGGCCCCGCGCATCGCGCCGCTTCCGGGCGTCGCGCCAGTCGTAACGGCGCTGCCGTCACTCGCGCTGCCAGATACCCGCCAGCGCGTCACATTCAAGTGGGAGCTGAACGACAACTCCTGCGATAGCCCGATCGTCGCGCGAGGTGATGGCGTCGCCCGCATCGCTCCCCCGGATACCGCCCGCGTCGACCTATTCCTCGGCGGCGGCTTTGGCGCCGCTGCCGCCGTGCTCGTCGGTGACTCGCTTCGCATCCCGCGCGGCGGTGGAATCGCCGAACTTATTCCGCCTCCTCCGCTGCTCTGGGCAGCACTCGGCCGCCTCGCGCTGCCTGCCGTTTCAGACACCATCGTTCGCGTCTCGGGCGATACCCTGCGCGCCTCACTTGGCCGCCCGGTGCAGTGGCGCATAACGGCCGTGCGCAACACACTCACCCGCGTCGAACGGATCGCGGGTGATAGAATTGTGGAATGGGTAGACCGGACCCCGGGAAAACACGTCCGTTATGAGTTGTCCGGACGCCGCTCGCTCGTCCTAGATATAGAGAACCAACAACCCTCGGCGGCATTTGATGCGTCCATCTGGCGCTTTTAAGCAACTGCTCGTTCTCGTCCCACTCGCGCTGGTGCTAGCGCTGGCCGGGTGCTTTTACGGATTCACCGGCGGTGGCCTTCCGCCCAACATCCGAACCATAGCCGTAATTCCATTCGAAAATCAGACGCCGGTCTCGGATGTGGAGCGCGAAATATCCGACTCTCTCCGCGCCCGGCTTATCCGGCAGCTTGGACTCCGATCAGCGCCTGAGAATCGCGCCAATGCAGTCGTCCGCGGCACAATCCGTCGGTACGAAGCAGATATTCCCGTCGGCTATGAGGCCCGAAGTCGCACTCCGACGGACATCAGCCGCATGCTACAGATGGTGCTCGACGTGGACGTGGTGGATCAGAAGACTGGCAAAAGCCTGTGGGCCCGAAAGGGCTACATGGTCGAGGGCCAGTACCGCGAGGCGCAGGAGCGCGTGGGACGATCCAAGGCCGTCGACAAGCTCGTTGCCGCTATTGTGGAAGGAGTTCAATCGCAGTGGTGAGTCGCCGCGGATCGACGAGCATGGGCTGTCTGAGCTGGCTCTTGGTCCTGGCGATAGCGGGTTACATCGGTGCACACGTGGGTCAACCTTACTTCCGCTACTACCACTACCGCGACGCGATTTCCCAGCGCATCCGTTTTGCGGCTGTGCGGAATGACGCCGATCTCCACAAGGATATATTTGCGTCGGCCGATTCTCTCGGACTGCCGCAAGACGCGTATAATCTGAACATGGTTCGGGACAGCAGTGCAGTCAGCGTTTCCGCGGCGTACAACGACACGTGGTCGCTCTTCAACTACATGCGCACCGTGCCATTCACGATCAGGGCCGAGCAGCGGCTATGACACCGCGCCCACCAGCGGAAAAGGCCATGTCGTGGGATGCGCTGCGAACATGGCGCGAGTCGTTCTGGGGACGCGTCGTCTTCACGAACGGCGTTTTCGATCTGCTGCATCCGGGTCATGTCGACATACTCAACGCGGCTCGCCTTTCCGGCGACGCGCTCGTGGTCGGACTCAACAGCGATACCTCCGTGCGTCGTCTCAAGGGCGCCACGCGGCCCGTGCGCACGCAGACCGATCGCGCTTACGTTGTCGCTTCGCTCGAAGCCGTGGACGCCGTGACGATCTTCGACGAGGACACTCCGCTCGAGTTGGTCCGCTGCCTGTCTCCGGATGTTATCGTCAAGGGCGGCGACTACTCCGAAGAAAGCATCGTCGGTGCCGCCGAAGTTCGTGCACGCGGCGGCACCGTCGTCGTTGTTCCGCTGACCCCCGGTCAGTCCACTACGTCAATCATTGAGCGGCTCCGTGAGTAACCCTGAAGTGTCAGCACAAGCGTCAGCGCCCGATCGGGCGCCCGATACCATGCGCGCGGTTTCCATCGAGCGCAACGTCGGCGCGTACGCCGAGGGGTCCTGTTTGATCTCCTTCGGAACGACCCGGGTGCTCTGCACCGCCAGCGTCGAAGACGGTGTCCCGTCCTGGCGTCGCGGCCGCGGAGAGGGGTGGCTCACGGCCGAGTATTCCATGCTCCCGCGCGCTACGCGTACCCGTACCTCGCGCGAGCGCACTCAGATCGGTGGGCGCACTCAGGAGATACAGCGACTCATCGGTCGATCAGTGCGCGCCATGTTGGACGACTTTCGCTTCGGCGAGTTCACAATCAAGCTCGATTGCGACGTGTTGCAGGCCGATGGCGGCACTCGCACCGCGGCGATAACCGGTGCCGCGGTCGCGATCGTCGACGCATTCGATTGGATGGTGGCGAAGGGCAAGATCGCGCGCAGTCCTGTAAAGCGCAGAGTGGCCGCCGTGAGCGTCGGAATCGTCGATGGAGTCGCGCGCCTCGATCTCGATTACGAAGCGGACGTACGCGCGGAAGTTGACATGAACGTCGTCATGAGTTCCGAAGGAGAGTATGTGGAGGTGCAGGGTACCGGTGAGCACGGAACTTTCAATCGCGCGCAGTTGGACCAGCTACTCGACCTCGCCTCCAAAGGCATCACCGAGTTGCAAACCCGCCAACGCACCGCGCTCGGCATCTGAGCTCGCCCACGTACCTGCTCGCCACGCGCAACGCTGGCAAGCTACGCGAGCTTCGCGACCTCTTCGCCCACCGCGGCATCGATGTGATCGACCTGAGCGAAGCACGTGTGCCCGCGACTCCGGACGAGGACTCGATTGAGTCCTGGGACACCTTCGAGGAGAACGCACTGGCTAAGGCGCACTACTTCCATCGCCTCACCGGACTGCCGAGCTTCGCCGACGACTCGGGCCTCAGCGTCGCCGCACTCGCCGGCCGTCCCGGAGTCCGCAGCAAGCGCTGGTCCGGCCGCACGGACCTGAGCGGCCCGGCTCTCGACACCGCCAACAATGTCGCCCTCATCGCGGAGCTGCACCGCCGCTTTGCCCTCCCGGCGGCCGCCGAATTCGTCTGCGCCGCCGCTTTCGCCGACGGTTCCCGGTCACTAGCACGCACCGGCCGCACCGAAGGCGAAATAGTGGCCCAACAGCGCGGTCTCGGCGGCTTCGGCTACGACGCCCATTTCGTTTCCGCCGACCTGCACCAGACCTTCGGCGAGGCGGATCTGGCCGCGAAGCTTAACGTGAGCCACCGGGCCCGCGCCTTCACCTCATTGCTGAGCGCCCTGTTCGCCGAAGCAACTCCAGCGTTGCACAAACCGGGCAGCCGGGACTAAGTTCCCCAGCACGGGGCGTAGCGTAGCCTGGTAGCGCGCCTGCTTTGGGAGCAGGAGGCCGCCGGTTCGAATCCGGCCGCCCCGACCTTGTAAGTCAGAGCCCCGCATCGTCTTATGGTGTGGGGCTTTCGCTTGGACCAAACTCGGGTTTCTAGTTGGGTGTCCACTTGTACCGCTAAGTGCCCGTCTTCGCCCGCTCTGTAAGCTTCCGTGGCTCGTTGACCACAGCCAGCATGGTCTCGAAATCCGCGTGCTGATAACAGCGGAGCAGGGTGCCTGTGTCAGACCACCCGCCGGCAGCCGCCACGTCGACAACCGAGAGGTGCTTTCTCGTGGTCGCCCAGCCGCGCCGATACGCGTGCCAGAGTGCCCCGGTCAATTTGGGTATCTTCGCGTGCTTCTCCGCCTTCTCTAAGTAGTCAGCGAACAGGTGCCGACTCATTGGCTTAGTAGCATCCTTCGGATCTGGGAAGAGAAATCCGAACCGGATGCCAGTACTGACCATGTAGGCTCGTATGTCCGCCGCCAGCCCCGTAGGCATCGGCACTACCCACTTCTTTCCCTTGTTGTCCGTCTCAGCGCGCCAGGTGATGACCTCATTGACAAGATCGGGATCGCCGCACTAAAGCTTGCGAGTTGCGCCTAATCGCCTTCCTGTGCCCTCGGCGATCACCAAAGCCAGATCGACCTTGGCATACACCTTCGCGGCCTCAGAGTTGACGCTAGGCGCCAACTAACCGATCGCAGCGCGCGTGGCCGTGAACCGTTCCCACGGTGCGACCTCTCGCCTCGGGTTCTGCTCTCGCGGTCTTTTAACACCTGCGAGTGGGCTCCGCTCGAGCAACCTTCCACGACGGCCCACCCGCACCGTCGTCGCCCAGGAGCACATCGAGTGGAGAAGTTTCAAGTCTTACTCAACCGAGCGCGGTCGGACCGGCTTGGTTGTCCTCTCCCTGTCTCTGATGGTGTACGTCATCCCGCCAGCTAAGCGCTTGGCCGAGTACGCTGCTTGGTCCGATGCTGTGAGATCACGCACCTCGAAATCGTCGCCGAAGTAGGCCATGAGCAGAACCGCCCTCGACTCCCCGTCCTTGCGGCTGCTCGGTGTGTTCCAGATAGGCCTCGCACTCGGCCGAGTAGCGCTCCCAGAGCGCACCGAGGGTTAACACCCCCGAGCGAACCTCATGCTCACCCTTGAGCAGAGTGGCCAGGAACAGCCGCCCGATCCTTTCGGCGTCATCCCGATCGGTGGTCTGAATGCACTTCCGATCGCGTACCATTCCATGGAGGTACACGTCCCGGTAGAAACTGCCGTCCTTCGTCTTCTGAGACAGCCTGACACGCGCCCCTCGTTCATTACCGACTGAACGGGACCACTTGCCACTACTCAGGTGCCATTCGCTACGCCGCTTCGGTCTAGGCATTTAGCCCTCCTTTACGGCCCACAAAAGTCCGAGCGTCGGTAGTTGGATCATATTGCTTCGGTCCAGACTCCGGAAGCCCAACCCCAGGCGCCTCGGCAAGTCTCCGATACGGATAAGTGGCTTTCCCTTTCGCCCGGCATTCGTGATCGTCCCGTTTCGCACCATTCGGGAAAGCTGCTCAACTGAATATCCCGACTCACGTGCTGCATCTGCGAGTCCCAGCGCCTGGGCACTGGACGATGCCTCGACTTGCTCGAGCTCACGCACGACCAAGTCCATGACCTTGGCACCGTCCACGGATGCGCTCACACCAGCGTACACAGTCCGCATTGCGCGGAATCGCTCAATGACCTCTGCTAGTGGCCGCGCCCGCACCCTTTCGTTCGCGCATGCCTGTTGGCTCTTCGCGGTTGTCATTCATGTTCATCCTGTCCTGCCTGTTGGGTGATGTGTCCGCCCGCGAAAATTGCCGACACTGGACGACATACGTATGCCGTGGTGAGCTGTGGGTAGTACCATGACCGAGGCAGTCTGTCCACGATGATGTCGGTCGGGATTGCGTCTAGCGCAAGATTTCCATAGAGATGTACCACCACACCAACTGCTCTCCGGCCGACTCGAAACCACTCTGGATGATCGAACACATCCCTACGCTCTCCCCATCGTGAACCACGCAACTGTCTGCGTGACCGAGCGTCGGCAGCCAGTTGAGATGGGCGCTAGTCGCATCGAGCTGGCGCCCACCCCTGTGCTTTTGCGAATTCACGTGCTGAATCGCACCGTGCCTGCAACATCGCGGCATCCCAACGTCTCCGTTGTGCTGCGACTGCACGGCGCACATCGTCGTCCACAGGTGCATGGATCATGTCAGGTTGGAGTCGCCGAAGCTCGGCGCACCAGTCGACAAGCGGGACGATGTTCTGCGCGGGCCACTCTAGCGCTCGAGCTTCACCGCGCGGGCGCGATGTCGCACTAGCTATCGTTGGAAGTGGAGTCATTTGATGCCGCCTAGGAGTGCATCCTCGCCCATTCGACGGTGGGTCCCCATTCAGGCGCTGATGCCAAATCGCGGGCAAACTGTGTACGCATCTGCGCAAGTGTTGGGAACACGTATACTTGCACGCGATCCGCGCCCAGGCCGAGTCCTTCCCGAACGCGCAGGCGACTGCGCTCGGACCCATACGGTTTCAAGAATCGGCCGAGCCCCTCTTTGGATGGGCGCCTTTCACCGCGCTGCTTGAGCGCACTTTGGTAGCTTGAGTATAAAGCCTCACTACGTGCGACCCCGTCACCTCGCTCGTGCTCAGGTAATACACCGTCAAAGAGGATGTCCATCAACCAGTGTTTCTCAGCAGAGAGCGATGCAAGTTGTGGGTCGCGGAGTGCTTCCGTAACCAAGGGCCGCTTAACACTACTTCGCCAGATTCTGGGGTGCCCGTGTGAATCCCCGAAGCGCAGCGTGCCGGCCTGCGATTCAGGCTGTGCGCGAGTGTCTATGGGCAGTGCAGGCACAGGGCTTTTGGGGAGCATCTGAGCGCGTCCGTAACTGCACCCTCGGTGCTCGGCCATTCCGCACTAACTGCAGGCGCCGACACAGCGCCAGGGATTTCCGCAGTACGAGCATACGACTGGTTTCGCCGTTTGCGGCTCGGATTTCGCTGCGAGCAGAAAGGGCGTTCAGGGTGCCGGATCGCGCCGCACGCCAGGTCCTGTTAGCTGCTCACATCCGGCTCACCCGAAGCGAGGACTGCTGTATGTCGACACGGTTGGCAGCACAGGGCTGGCGCGCTACTGCGACCATTGCTTTCGTAGCGATCTCGGTACTCACATGCGTGGGCACTCTCTGGCCGTCTACGCTCAGTGCGCAGACGACTACACTAAACTTCAACAGTGTCCCCGTGCCGAACGGCAGTATTGCCCCCACTGGCACTCCGTACACGACTCAGGGCTACACGTTCGGTTGCCTCAACGCGAACGATGGGACCTCGTGCGCGAGCTTATCGGTGCTCGGGCCGAACAACCGACAGTATCCCGGGAGCCCGGCACTGTTCAACAACAACATTTACGGGATCACGACGCTGGCCCGTGCAGACGGCGCATCGTTCAACCTTTTCTCAGCAGCGATGAGCCCTCTCTTCGGGAATCGCGTCTCCAACACAGTCGGTTTCGAGGGCTTTCTCGCGAGCGGCGGCACGGTCACGCAATCGTTCACGCTCTTCAGTAGTCCATCTCCACTGGTGTTCTACACATTCACCGGGTTTGAGAATCTGTCGAGCGTCCGGTTCCGCTTG
>JBPCNJ010000339.1:0-9418 GCA_051001375.1 Gemmatimonadaceae bacterium | reverse complement strand
CGCTGATTCAGTATCTGGCCCAGAGCGGTGCGTCCAACCCTGAGAAGCGCGGCGGTTGGCTCGCTCGCGCGCTACCATCGTTCGTGTCACCATCATGAAGCTCTCGTGGGAGACGGTTTCGCTCGAGACCAAGCTCCCCTTTGTCATCGCGCGCTGGGGCTACGCGGGACACGAGAATGTGCTCGTTACGATCACCGACGTGGATGGGCTTACCGGAATGGGTGAAGCGGCGCCCAACCGTTACTACGGTGAATCCGTGCAGTCGGTGATCGCCGCCCTCGCGCGATACGCACAGGTAATCGAGCAGGCGCGCGGTTGGTCGCTCGAGGCGACAGAGGCAGCGCTTGTCACGGTAATGGGTGGCAACGCGTCCGCGCGCGCGGCCGCTAGCTCCGCGCTGCACGACCTGCATGCACGACGGTTTGCCGTTCCGCTCTATCGGCTCTGGGGACTCGATCCCGAGGCGGCACCGATGTCCAGCTACACCATCGGGATCGCCGACGAGGAGGGGCTCAAGCAACGTGTGGCGGCAGCGGCCGAGTATCCGATTCTCAAGATCAAGTTGGGGACAGACCGGGACGAGGAGATCGTTCGCATCGTACGCGATGCTGCGCCGGGCA
The DNA here is from genome assembly GCA_051001375.1 of Gemmatimonadaceae bacterium. Classification (GTDB taxonomy): domain Bacteria; phylum Gemmatimonadota; class Gemmatimonadetes; order Gemmatimonadales; family Gemmatimonadaceae; genus Fen-1247. Next base: position 8,798 of record JBPCNJ010000339.1, on the reverse strand, counting down.
AGACGCTCAGAGTGGACGCGAACGCCGCCTGGACCCCGAAGCACGCCGTTCGCATGTCGGGAATGTTGCGCGACTACGGTGTCGAGTCGGTAGAGCAGCCAGTGGCGGCCAGCGACTTCGACGGGCTCCGTTTCGTGCGCGACAACATCGATCTCCCGGTCTTTGCGGACGAGGCATGTCTGGTGGCGCACGATATTCCAGCACTTGCGGGCGCATGCGATGGGATCAACATCAAGCTGGCCAAGTGCGGTGGCTTACGTGAAGCTCTGAGGATGATCCACACTGCGCGCGCACACGACTTGCTCGTCATGGCCGGGTGCATGATCGAGACATCGCTGGGCATCTCCGCGATAGCGCAGATCGCGCCACTGCTGGACACCGCGGACTTTGACGGAGCGGCTCTGCTCGCTAACGATCCATTCACGGGCGTGACCATCCCGTCAGGCCACATAACGCTCACCGACAGACCCGGACTTGGCGCAGAGCGCCGCGTCACGGAGTGAAGGGTGAGTGACGTAACGCGCCGCCTCGTCGAGGTTGCGCTCCCGGTTCCGCTCTTTCAGACGTTCACGTACGCGCTGGATCGGAAATACGAGCATACGCCGGTGGTCGGGAGTCGTGTGGTCGTACCCTTCCGAAAGCGACATCAGATAGGCGTCATCGTTGCGATGGACGCGCCGCTTCCGGAACGTGGAAGTATCAAGGCCGTGGTGAATGTTCCCGATCCGCTCCCCGCGATCGACGAATCCATTCTCGCTCTCAGCGAGTGGATATCGGAGTACTATGTGGTGCCCCTCGGAATTGTCTTGAGGACGGTGCTTCCCGCGCTGCTCGCCGGCGCCTCGAATCCGCGCCCCGCGCCCAAGACGCGCCGCATCGTAAAGCTGCGAAATGACATTCCGACGTTGCTTCAACGCGAGAAGGCATTTGCGCGCGCACCGCAACAGCGCGCTTTGTTTGAGCTGTTGGAATCGGTCGGCGGGCAGAGCACGGTCGAACACCTGCTGGAGCAACTGCGTTTCTCTCCGTCGGTACTGAAGTCACTGGAGAGGCGCGCGCTGGTCAGCATTGACGTGGAGCGTGTTGAGCGCGATCCGTTTGCGGGGCGCATCGGTCGCGTGGAGCCGCGGCATCTTCCAACCGTCGCGCAGGCGGAGGTCATCGGTCGCATGATCGCCGCGGCGCCGGGTGAAGTGTTCCTGCTGCACGGCGTCACCGGGAGCGGGAAGACGCTTGTCTACATCGAGCTGCTGCGCGAGATCGTGGAGCGGCGTGGTCAGACGGCGATCGTGCTCGTTCCCGAAATTGCGCTCACCCCTCAGACGGTGGATCGCTTTCGGGCCGTGTTTGGTGACCAGGTCGCGGTGCTGCACAGCGCCTTGAGCGACGGCGAGCGGTACGACGCGTGGCTCGGGCTCAAGAATGGAACCAAGCGCATCGCTGTTGGAGCACGCTCGGCTGTCTTCGCACCGCTCGCGAATTTGGGCGCCATCATCGTGGACGAGGAGCACGAGTCCAGCTACAAGCAGGGCGAAGCGCCGCGATACCATGCGCGGGAGGCAGCGATCGTGCGAGCCACGCACGACGGTGCGATCGTCGTGCTCGGGAGCGCGACGCCGTCGCTGGAGACATGGACCAATGCCACTTCCGGAAAGTTTGCACTGCTCACGCTACCAGCGCGCGTCGGTGGCGCGAGCTTGCCCTCTGTTGGCGTGGTGGATTTACGCAAGTCGGTACCGGAAACCGGTGCGGGGCATGAGGAGTACCGCCGCGTTGTAACCGAGCCGCTCGACACCGCGCTCAAGCTGCGGCTGGAGCGTGGAGAGCAGAGCATCCTGCTACTCAACCGCCGCGGCTACTCAGCGTTTGTTCAGTGTGACGCGTGCGGCAACGTCGCGACCTGTCCCAACTGCAGCATCACACTCACATACCACAAGTCGCCAGAGCGGCTCGTGTGCCACTATTGCATGCACCAGGAGCAGCCGCAGAGCGCGTGTAAGCGCTGCGGTGGCGTGACGCTACGCCGACGAGGGATGGGCACGCAGCAGGTGGAACGACTGCTGTGCGAGCAATTCCCGTCGGCCCGCATTGCGCGCATGGACGTTGACACAACGTCGGGCAAGTGGGCTCACGCTGAGATTCTCGACCGTGTTGGCAGCGGTGAAGTCGATATCCTCCTGGGCACGCAGATGCTCGCCAAAGGACTGGATTTCCCCAACGTGACTCTGGTTGGTGTGATTGACGCCGATGTCGGGATCAATCTTCCCGACTTTAGAGCGAGCGAGCGATGCTACCAACTGTTGAGTCAGGTTGCAGGTCGCGCCGGCCGCGGCGCAAAAGGCGGCGAGGTTCTGATCCAGACGCGCGTTCCGACGCACCATGCGGTGAAGTACGCGGTGACACACGACTACCACACGTTCGTCGCTGAGGAGCTGGCCGGAAGGGTGCACCCTTCTTATCCGCCCAACAATCGTCTGGCCAACATCGTTTTCAGCGGGCTGATAGAGCAGAGTGTCGCGAATCTCGCGATCGAGGGCTCCGAGTGGCTGCGCCGGTTGGTACGCGCGAGGGAGAGCATCGGGCTCACGGTGATTGGCCCGGCGCCGTGCGCGGTGGAACGGATCAAGACGCGCTGGCGCTGGCACGTACTGCTCAAGAGCGAGAGCCCACACGAGCTTACGCGAGTCGGCCGCTACTTCATGGAAAGGTTTGCGGTTCCGGCCAAGCAGGGCCTACGCGTCACGCTAGACAGGGATCCGGTGTCGCTGCTGTAGCACCGTTCCAACCGCGTGCAACGCGAAATGCAAGCCGTTGTACGTACCGGGCCGCAGTGCCACCTTTCGCGCATGACAGAAACAACCGAGCGATTCCTGCGAGAGATCTCCAAGCGGGTTGGCTACGATAGGGTAGCCGAGCTTTACTTATTTCCAGTGATGCGCCAATCCGGCATCGAAGGCGCGGTTGCCGTAGTCGCTGCCTATCCAGCCGCGGTTGCAACGAGTCACGCGGCGCGTCACGTAGTGTACACGGCACAGTACCGCCACACCGTGAAGGGGACCGAGCGGGGAAAGTGGAGCGTCGATGTTGTGGCGGAAGCGGACGCTCCACTCATCAGTGTGGAGGAAGTCGTGCGCGGCGTGGTGCGCAGGAGTGGCGATTCGTTTCAACCGGAGCACATTACCGGCGATCAGTTCAGAGCGATCGTACCCGCGCCAGCAGCTCCGATACCGGAACCGGTTTGATCAACACGTCGGCACAGCCCGCGGCCATGCAGCGTTGGCGGACGGCATCATCGTCGTGTCCCGTAATCGCGACGGTTGCGCGCTGCTGAGCGGAGCGCTCGCGCAGTGACTCGATCACGGTGAGCCCGTCGCCGTCCGGGAGAGTCAGGTCGAGCAGCATGATATCGGCGTGGTCGCGCGCCCCCGATGCGATCGCGCTGGTCACGTCACCCGCGACGGTCACGCGATAGCCGCTCTCCTCGAACAGAATTCGGAGTGCGCCGGTGACCAGCGCGCTATCATCAACGATGAGTAGATGAGGGAGCGCCATCTGGGATAGTGAAGAAGAATCGCGCTCCGGCACCGACCTCACTCTCCAGCCAGATTCGTCCCCCGTGCAGCTCGACCAGCCTTCGCGCGATGGTGAGCCCCAGCCCGGTTCCGTGGTGCTGCCGCGACGCGGACGAGTCGACCTGCGCAAATTCGTCGAAGACCAGCTCCTGGTGCTCTGATGCAATGCCGATCCCGTCGTCACCTACCTCGACAAAGTGAACGGGTTGACCGTTATCTTCGGCGTGCCACGCCTTCACCCACACGTTACCGCCGCGCCGGGTAAAGTCGATCGCGTTGCCGATAAGATTGTTCAGGATGTGCGTCACTTTCTCGCGGTCGGCACGCAGCACCGGCAGGGTCTCAGACACCTCGGCCGTGAACGTCAGAGCGCGCCGCGCGGCGAGTGACTCGTTTATCGACGCCACCTCATTCACAACGTCGCGCAGCTTGAATTCGGTTGGCACGATGCGGAGGCGGTTCGCCGACGCCTTGGCATAAGTCAGAATCTCGCTGACCATGTCGAGCAGTTGACGGCCGCCGGCGATGATGCTGCTAACGCTGTCGCGCTGACGGTCGGGAATGGGTCCCAGAATACCATCGCGCAGAATTTCGGCGTGCGTGATGATCGCTGTCAGCGGCGTCCGAAGATCATGCGAGATGTTGGACAGGAACTGTGTCTTGAGCGCATCGCGCGACTGCAGCTCGGCCAGCTCTCGTCGGGCCTCGTGCAGCTCCGCTTCGAGCTCCGCGGCACGGGGATCGTAAGCGGCCGCGGATTCGGTCACATTCATGTAAGAAAGTTACACGCCACTGAGGACCTCCTCAACCAACTGTTGCCGACGTACCAGCGCCCAGTACCTTCCCTCGGCTGCGAGCAGATCTGTGTGTCGCCCGCGTTCAACGATCTTACCATCATCCAGCACCAGCACCATGCCCGCGTCGCGCAGCGCGCTCGCGCGATGCGACGCGATCACGGCGGTGCGCCCCGCTAGCGCGGTGCGAAGTCCGTCCAGAATCTCCGCCTCCGTGTGAGTCTCCACGGCCGAGAGTGCGTCGTCGAGGAGAACTATCGCGGGCCTGCGAGCCAGCGCGCGGGCGAGCGATGCACGCTGCTTCTGGCCGCCCGAGAGGTTGATTCCACGCTCCCCCAGAATGGTGTCATAGCCTGCCGGGAATCCTTCAACAGCCTCGTCCAGGCGCGCGATCCGCGCTGCCTCCATCCACTCCGGCGCATCCGTTCCGATCGCGGGCTGCCCATACGTGAGATTGCTGGCAATGGTGTCGCTGAACAGGAGACTCTCCTGCGGCACGTACCCGATCTGCCGCCGCAACTCATCTAGCGGGACGTGCACGGTGGACACGCCGTCGATCAGGATGTCGCCTCTCTGCGGGTCATATACTCGCGCTATCAGATCGATGAGCGCGCTCTTGCCGCTCCCCGTGGCGCCCACGATACCCGCAACCGTTCCACGCGGTATGATGAACGAGACGTCCTGCAGAACCCAGCGCGGCGTCCCGCCTTCCTCGACCGGAAAATGGAAGGAAACGTTGCGGAACTCGATGGAACGCCCAGCCGCCGCTTGCGGCAGGTGCTGTACCGGTGCCAGCGTCACCACCCGCGGCTGCTCGGCCAGGATCTCCGTCAGCCGCGCCATGGACGCGCCGCCGCGTTGAAACAGGTTGATGACCCATCCAAGGGCGATGAGAGGCCACGTGAGCATGGCCAGGTACAGGCCGAACGCTACGAATGCACCGACCGTGATCGTGCCCGCGAGCGCGAGCGATCCGCCAAATCCCAGGACCACCACGGCACCGGCGCCCGCCAGTAGCGCGAACAACGGGTGCAGAATACCCCATAGTCGAACCAGTGCCATGTTGCGTGTGAGGTATTCCTCGTTCAGCCGCCCGAAACGCTCGATCTCTGCTCCCTCCTGTCGGTACGCGCGCACTATACGCACCCCGCTCAAATTCTCCTGCGCATGTGTCGTCAGCGCGGAGAAGTGTTGCTGTACCGATTCGAACCTGACGTGGATCAGCCGTGCCATGCGCACGCTGATGACTGGCAGCAGCACCATCGGGCCGAGCGCGAAGAGCGTGAGGCGCACGTTAATCTGGGACATGAAGGCGAGCGCGAAGACACCGCCGAAGATCGTGTTCGCCAGATACATGATCGCCGGACCGGCAGCCGTGCGAACGGCGTTGAGGTCGTTGGTGAGGCGCGCCATGATGTCACCCGTTCGGGTGCGTCCGTAGAAGCTGGCGTCGAGCGCCTCCAGGTGCTCAAACAGATCATTGCGCAGATCGTATTCAATGCGCCGACTGAGGCCGTTGAGAAGCTCGCGCATGCCGAAACGAAAGGCTCCGCCCACGAGCGACGTCGCAAGGATTCCAGCGGCGAAGAGCCACACCGCGTGCGGCGCCGCGCCCGTCCGCATCGCGTCGAGTGCACGCTTGAGCAACCATGGTATCACAGATGTAATACCGGCTGAGAGCATCACAAGTGCAAGTCCGCCAACGAGTTGCGCTAGGTAGGGTCCGAAGTAAGGGAGGAGTCGGCGGAGATGATGCATAAGTATTTGGCACACCGATTGCCCGTCCGGTGGTATTCTTCATCGATACACAAGTCGATACACGAAACCGGAGGAGTTGGTCAATGAAATATACGTCCCGAAACTTTACCGTTCCGCTGACGATCGCGACGTTGGCGTTGGGCGCATGCGCTGGCGAGAAAAAGTCCGATACGCTGGCGCAGGACACCACGCTGAATCGCGACATCCAGCTCGCCAATGGCGATTCAGCGGTGCAGCCGCAGCTGCGGGATGTGCCAGCGACCGTGACGCCGGCTCCGGTCCCTGCTGCACCGGCCCCGGTAGCGGCCCCGACGACTCGCTCACCCGTGACCGCGGCGCCCCGCCGCACTACCACAACGACGACGCGTACCGTGCCGCGGCCGACGGTGAACACGAGAACCGACAACAGCACGAACAGCAGCAACAGCGACAACAACGCGAGCAGAACAACAACCACGAGCAGCGGCAACACGGTAACCCGTGCACCCAACGCGACTGCTTCGAGAATGGGCACTATCGCCGCGGGGAGTACCATCGACCTCACCTCCAGCAGCCGTGTCTGCACCAACACGGATCACGTTGGCGATCGCGTGAGCGCGACGGTGACGTCGGCGGTCGTCGGCTCCAATGGCGCAGTGATTCCAGCCGGCGCTACGGCATCGCTTGAGATCACCGAGCTAAAGCGCAGCGAGAACGCGAACGACAAGATCGTCATCGGCTTCCGAGTCCGCTCGGTTTCGTTTGGCGGCAAGACATACCCGGTTGACGCGACTGTGAACTATGCACAGGTCGATCGTGTCAGGAACGAGTCTCGCGGTAAGGATGCGCAGAAAGTGGCGACCGGAGCGGCGGTCGGCGCGATCGTCGGGCAGATTCTGGGCAAGAGCACCAAGTCCACCATCATTGGCGGTGCGGTAGGCGCAGCGGCGGGTGCTGGAGCGGCTGTGACAACAGCTAATTACGAAGGCTGCGTTCCGGACGGCGGACGCATCACCATCGCGCTACAGAATTCGGTTCAGGTGCAGAGCTAACCGTCTGCTACCGCGGCAGTAGAAAGGCCCCGCTCTATCGATAGGGCGGGGCCTTTTCGCGTGAGGGGATCAGGCGCTCAGTAGCCGACAGCTACTGAGTTTCCTGCGCCGCTACGGCATTTACCGCGATGCCACTGAGACTGCCGGCGAGTACGATGGCGAGAGGCGTTCCTCCGCCGATGCCGCGGCGAGGACCCCGCGCGAGCATGGATTGAATGAGAGGCATGGGGTAACTTAGGGTCGTGCGAGACCAACGGGCAACAGAGCGCCGCAACCCGCGTACGGCGGATATCGACCTCGCGTCTGCGCGCGAGATTGTCGACATCATGAACCGCGAAGACGAGGCCGTGCCACGCGCCGTTGCGGCTGCGGCCGCTGAGGTCGCGCGAGCGGTGGATCTAGCCGAGGCGGCGTTCAGGGCTGGCGGACGCCTCATCTATATAGGCGCGGGCACTTCCGGACGTCTGGGCGTGCTGGACGCTAGCGAGTGTCCGCCCACCTTCGGTGTCGATCCAGAAATGGTTCAGGGCGTGATCGCGGGCGGGCTCCCCGCGCTGACCCGTGCCCAGGAGGGGGCCGAGGATCGGCCGGAGGATGGAGCGCGCGACATCAAGGCACGCGGAGTTGGCCCCGATGATTTCGTGGTCGGCATTGCCGCTTCGGGTACCACGCCATATGTGCACGGCGCCATTAATCGAGCTCGCTCTCTCGGTGCACGGACGGCCATCGTCGCGTGTTCGCCTCCACCTGAAACGCTCCTCGTTGACTGCGACGTGGCCATCGTGCTGCTTGTCGGGCCGGAGGTCGTGACCGGGTCGTCGCGTATGAAGGCGGGAACGGCGACCAAGCTGGTGCTGAACACGATCTCTACTGGCGCGATGATCCGGCTCGGAAAAACCTACGGCAATCTCATGGTCGACCTGCGCGCCACCAACGCGAAGCTGGTCGATCGCTCCGAGCGCATCGTGATGGAAGTTTGCGGCTGCGATCGCGGCGCCGCACGCAGGGCTCTGGCAGACGCGAGCGGCAGCGTCAAGCTCGCGATAGTCATGCAGCTCACCGGTACGTCGCGCGCGGACGCTGAGCAAAGACTGGACGACGTGGGTGGTGTGGTGCGCCGCGTCGTTCCGCAAGCGCCTCCTCCGGTGGCCGATGCGGAGTAAGAACTTTGGTCCAGGCTCGCATCAGCATGAGCGCGCGGCTCCGATCTACGTCGGACTGATGTCAGGAACGTCACTCGACGGGATCTCAGCCGCTGTGGTTCAGTTCGTCGACGCTCCTCAATCGGTGTGTCATCAGCTACTCGGCTTCTCACTCATCGAGTACACGCCGGTGCAGCGCGATCGGATCGCCGCCGCGATGCAGCGCGGGAGCGCGGATGAGTACTGTCGGCTCAACTTCGCGGTGGGAGACTGGCTCGCCGAAGCTGCTGAGCGTGCCATCGCCGACGCTGGGATCGAGCGTACGTCGGTGGCAGCGATCGCGTCGCACGGGCAAACGCTGTGGCACGTGCCCGGCCAGTCCACGTGGCAGACCGGCGAGGCCGCCGTGATCGCTGAGCGTCTGGGCATCGACGTCGTGAGCGACTTTCGGGTGCGCGATGTCGCCGCAGGTGGTCAGGGTGCTCCACTCGTGCCGATGGC
>JBPCNJ010000338.1:0-19680 GCA_051001375.1 Gemmatimonadaceae bacterium | reverse complement strand
GAACAACATCGTTCGCGTTGCATATCAGGCGATGGCCGCTGTGCTGGGTGGACCCCAGTCGCTGCACACCAACTCGATGGATGAGACACTCGCGCTCCCGACCGAGCACGCGGTACAGGTGGCACTTCGGACGCAGCAGGTTCTGGCGTACGAAACCGGCGTCCCGAACGTGATAGATCCTCTGGGCGGCTCCTACTACCTCGAGTCGCTCACCGACAAGTTGGAAGCCGAAGCGGAGGATCTCTTCGCCCAGATCGCTGAAGTCGGCGGTGTAGTAATGGGCCTCGAGACTGGCTGGTTGCAGCGCAAAATCGCGGAGTCGTCGGCTCGGCAGCAGTGGGAGATTGAACAGCATCGCCGCACTATCGTCGGCGTGAACGAGTTTGTATCTGACGAAGAAGGGCTCACTATTCCGTTGCTCAAAGTGGGCGCCGAGGCGGAGGCGGAGCAGCGCGTTCGGATGGCAGCGCTGCGCGCCGAACGCGATAGCACGCTGGTGCAGCAGCGGCTCGACGCGCTGCGTGACGCTGCACGGACGGACACCAATCTCATGCCCTTCATTCTGGACTGCGCACGTGCGTATTGTACGCTGTACGAGATTCGCGCGGCAATGGAAGCGGTGTTTGGTGCGTATCGCGAGCCAGTCTTCTTCTAACCCACCGGACCCGAGCTAGATGCGCCCGATTCGCGTACTTGTAGCAAAACCAGGCCTTGACGGCCACGACCGCGGCGCCAAGGTCGTAGCCGCCGCTCTGCGCGATGCGGGGATGGAGGTGATCTACACCGGGCTGCATCAGACGCCCGAAATGATCGCGACCGCCGCGGTGCAGGAAGACGTCGACGTCGTCGGACTGTCCATTCTGAGCGGTGCGCACATGACGCTCATCCCGCGCGTGCTTCAGTTGCTCAAAGACCAGGGCCGCGACGACGTTCTGATAACGGGTGGCGGCATCATCCCCAAGGAAGACATGGACGCGCTTGAACAGCAGGGTACGGGACGCCTCTTCGGTCCGGGAACCCCGACATCGGAATTGATAGAATACATCCGCGCCTGGTTCGTCCAGCACGAGCAGCAGACGGCGTGACCTCACGGCTACGGACGCTGGATCAGGAGCTGCGACAGCTCGAAGCCAAGCTGGAGCAGGGCGGCGGTTCCAAAAAGATTGAGAAGTTGCACGCGCAGGGGAAGCTGTCGGCGAGAGAGCGCGTCGACCTTCTGCGCGATCGGGATTCCCGCTTCGTGGAAATCGGTCTGCTCGTCGCCTACGATGAGTACGACGGCCAGGCTCCCTCCGCCGGTGTGATCACCGGGCTCGGAGTGGTGCACGGGCGCAGCGTTGTGATCGTCGCGAACGATCCCACGGTCAAGGCCGGATCGTGGTGGCCTGAGACGATCAAGAAGATCCTGCGCGCGCAGGAAATCGCGATGCGTTCGCTAATTCCAATTGTGTACCTGGTGGATTCGGCGGGCGTCAATCTGCCGTACCAGGGTGGCGTTTTCCCCGGCCAGTTCGGCGCGAGTCGAATCTTTTACTACAACTCCATCATGCGCCGGTATTTGCGCGTGCCGCAGATCGCGGCGGTGCTTGGGCAGTGCATAGCGGGCGGCGCGTACCTTCCCGCGCTGTCGGACGTGATCCTGATGGTTAAAGGAACATCGTTCATGGGACTTGGCGGTCCCAACTTGGTGAAGGGTGCGACGGGGCAGGTCATAGACGGCGAAACTCTGGGCGGCGCGATGACGCACACAAAGGTCAGTGGCGTCGCGCACTATGCGTTGGACGACGAGCCGGCCTGCATCGCCAAAATTCGCGACTTGATCGACCGGCTTCCCGCGCCCGCGGTGCCGGCGACGTCACAGCCAGTTGCCACCAGCGGCGAGATAGGTGATCTGTTGCCCACGGATCACCGGATGTCGTACGACATGCACGCGTTGCTCCAGCGCATCGTCGACGACGGCGCTCTGGACGAGTTTCAGGGCGAGTTGGCGCGCGAGGTCATCTGCGGCGATGCGCGCATCGATGGACTGCCGGTTGCGGTGATCGCGAACCAGCGTGGCCTGATCAAGGGGCGCGAGGGAGAGCGGCCGCGTTTTGGTGGGATCATATATGCCGAATCTGCGGAGAAGATGGCGTACTTTATCGATCGTTGTGATCGGCAGCGCATTCCTATTCTGTTCGTGCAGGACGTGTCCGGATTCATGGTCGGCGCGGATGCCGAGCATGAGGGAATCATTCGCGCCGGTGCTCGGCTGGTCGAAGCGATGGCGACCGCGCGCGTTCCAAAGGTTGTGCTCACCGTGAACCACGCGTCCGGCGCCGGCTACTACGCGATGGCGGCGCAGGGCTTTGATCCCGACTTTATCTTCACTTGGCCCACCGGCCGCATGGGAGTAATGGAGGGCGAAGCCGCGGTGCAGGCGGTACACGGTCCGGCACTCGAAGCCGCGAAGCGAGCAGGCGGCGCGCCGTCCGCTGATGTCACTGCCGCCACGGAGGAGATGCGCGCCGACTATGAGCACCAGTTGGATGCGCGCTATGCCGCCGCTCGCGGATTCGTGGACGCGATCATTCATCCGGAAGACACGCGCGCGGTCCTGTCGGCGGCGTTGCGTGCATCGCTCAACAACTCCGGACCGCACATCGGGCCGTTCGTGCTCCCTCCCTTTGCAGCGTGATACGCGCGTAACGCAGTATCACGTCGCTCGCACTTTAATCAGTAGACACTCGTCATGGATCAGCGAATAGTCCGCGTTGCAAGCGGCCAGGGCTTCTGGGGAGACTCTCTCGAAGCGCCGCGCCAACAGGTGGAAGGCGGGCCCGTCGATTACCTCATGCTGGACTACCTGGCCGAGGTGACGATGTCGATTCTGCAGAAGCAGAAAGAGCGTGACCCGGCGATGGGCTACGCTCGCGACTTCGTCGGCGCTGTCGAGTCCGTGTTTGATGCGGTGAGCGAGCGAGGCGTGCGCGTGATCGCCAACGCCGGGGGCGTAAACCCACCGGCATGCGCGGCGGCCATTCGCGGTGTTGCCGATAAGCGTGGCAAGCCGCTCAAGGTTGGAGTCGTGACGGGCGACGATCTGCTGCCGCGAATCGACGAGCTGATCGCGAGCGGACACGCGCTCGCGAATATGGAGACCGGCGCGCCGCTCAGCGACGTGCGTGACCGCGTGCTGTCGGCCAACGCGTACATCGGTTCGACACCCATAGTGGAAGCACTCGCGCGCGGGGCGCAGGTCGTGATCACCGGCCGGTCCACCGACACCGCGCTCACCATGGCGCCGATCCGATTCGAGTTTGGTTGGAAGCCGGATGACTACGACCGCATGGCAGCGGGAATCGTCGCCGGCCACATTCTCGAATGCGGCGCGCAGTCATCCGGCGGCAACTGCCAGTATGACTGGCGCAACATCCCGGATCTCGAGAACGTCGGATATCCAATCGTGGAGGCGCACGATGACGGCAGCTTCATCGTCACCAAGCACCCGAATACCGGTGGCCGAGTCTCGGTGCACACCGTGACGGAACAGCTCGTGTACGAGATGGGTGATCCCCATGAGTACATAACGCCCGATGTGGTCGCTGACTTTGCGACGATCAGACTGGAGGATGGAGGCACCAATCGCGTTCGTGTTTCCGGGATCAAGGGCTCACACCCGACCGACAAACTGAAGGTGTCGATTGCGTACCGCGCGGGCTACAAGGCTGTCGGCACGCTCGTCTACTCCTGGCCCGACGCGCTGGACAAGGCGAAGGCCGCCGATCGCATTCTGCGCGCCAGACTCGATCGGCTGGGACTTCGCTTCGACGAGGTTCTCACGGAGTTTGTTGGCGCCTCGGCGACGCACGGACCACTCGCCGGCACGCCGCACGGGGATGCGCCCGAGATTCAGCTCCGTGTAGGCGTTCGCTCCAACAGCCGCGCCGATGTCGAGCGCTTCACGCGTGAGATCGCGCCGCTGGTTCTGAATGGACCGCCCAGCGTTACCGGATTTGCTGGTGGCCGCCCCAAAGTTGAAGAGATCGTTGCGTACTGGCCCGCGTTGATCGACAAGACCGTGGTGCAGACAAGTGTGGAGGTGCTGTCATGAAGGTGCGTCTGCTCGACATTGCGCATGCCCGTTCCGGCGACAAGGGAGACACCGCCAACGTAGGTGTCGTTGCAATGCGCCCGGAGTTGTATCCACTGTTGCAACGCGAGCTCACGCTCGATCGCGTCATCGCGCATTTCAGCGGCATGATCACCGGTGGCGTTGATCGGTTTGAGCTCCCCAATCTGTCGGCACTCAACTTTCTGCTTCACGGCGCGCTCGGCGGCGGCGGCACGCTGTCCCTCAAGACAGATGCGCAGGGCAAGGTGTACTCGACGGCGCTCCTCCGAATGGTTCTGGATATTCCGGATGAAGAGGCACGCCGGCTTGCACTTCCGCCGGCGCCCACGCCCGAGTCGTGAACCGTCTCGGCGTTGAGTCTGACGGTTTGCTTGTGCGCTCAGCGACGAACTTTCGGGATCACGTGCTTCGCTTTTCCAGGAGCAAATGAGGCGGATTGACGCGTTCAAGCTGGCGCTCGCCGCCTGCGCGGCAGTCCTGTTCGCGTTTGGAATCCGAACCGATTCTCCCGCCGTCCGGTGGGGTGGGATCGGCTGTCTCGTGGCCGCTGTTGCGCTCCGTTTCGTCGGCCCGAGGCGTCCGTTAGATTGAGAGGGTGGACGCCCCCCGAAAGATTCCCGAACTTCTGGCACCGGCTGGCTCACTGGATGCCGTTCGCGCCGCCGTGGCAAACGGCGCGGATGCCGTGTATCTGGGCGCCGAAAAGTTCAACGCCCGGGACGACGGCGCTCAGCTAACGCTGGACGAGCTGTCGGCCGCGTGCGCCATCGCACACGGGCGCGGCGTGCGGGTATATCTCACGCTCAATATTCTGGTCAAGCCGGCGGAGCTGAGTGACGCGCTCGCGTTCCTCGGCGAGGCTATCGATCGCGGTATCGACGCGGCCATAGTCCAGGACGTCGGCCTCGTCCGGCTGATTCAGCGCGTGTATCCCGGATTCGAGATTCACGGATCCACGCAGATGGCGGTACACGACGTCGCCGGCGCCCGCCTCATGCACCAGATCGGTGTGGACCGCGTGGTCCTCGCCCGCGAGAACACGCTGGACGACATTCGCGCGATCCATGCGGCCGTTCCCGAGCTTGGGCTCGAGACGTTCGTGCACGGCGCGCTCTGCATCTCGTACAGCGGCCAGTGCTACATGTCGGGGATGATCTCCGAGCGAAGCGCCAACCGCGGCTCCTGCGCTCAGTCGTGCCGCAAGGGATACTCATTACGGGACGAGTCCACCGGCGCAACGCTTGACGAGGGCTTTCTCATTTCAGCAAAAGATCTGGGCGCGTACGATTCGCTCTCCGACATCGCCGATGCCGGTGTCGCATGCCTCAAAGTTGAAGGAAGAAAGAAGCGTCCGGAATATGTTGCGACGGTGACACGCGGCTACCGCGATCTGCTGGCAAAGATTGCGCGCGGGGAAGTCGTCGCCGCGGCGCCGGACGAGGTTCAGCCGCTCGTCCAGATCTACAGCCGCGGCTTTACGCCCGGCATGTACCGCGGCCGCGCCGGTCGCGACTACATCACACGCGACCAGCCCGACAATCGCGGCGTTGTGCTCGGGACTGTGGTCGAAGCCGGACCACGCGAAGTGGTAATCGACGTGACGTCGGTCGTCGCGGTGGGCGATGGCATCGCGTTTCAGTCGGCCAGTACGGCGGGTGAGACTATCGGCGCGAGCGTGACCGCCGTTCGAACGTTGCGTTCGCGCGGCGGCATCACGCGGCAGGCACTGACACTTCGCGCGAGGCCAGTACAGGGCGCGACTGTGATCAGAACATCGGATGCTACGCTGCTGGATGCATCGCGCGCCAGCTTCGCCGCCGTCGAGATCCCCACCGCGCGCAGAACCCGCGTCGATGTTGCGGCGTTCGGCGGTGCAGGGGCTCCGCTCAAGTTGCTCTTCCGCTCGAGCGCCGGCGACGTGACTGTTCGGAGCGAGATTCCACTCGCTCCTGCCTCCAGACGCTCACTGGACGCGAGTCAGCTGCGTGAGCAGCTCGGGCGACTAGGTGAAACCTCCTTCGCGCTGGGCGATGTCAACGTGGACGGGCTCGCCACCGGGCTGTTTTTCCCTGTGAGCGAGTTGAATAGAATGCGGCAGCAGGCGACCATGGAGCTGGCGCAGCGCGCGGAGTGGGAGGCCATGTCAGTGCAGGGCGAGCGCGGTGCCAGAATCGCCGAAGCAATCGCGGGCATCGACAGCGCCGCGCCGCCTGCACCACTGGCGCCCATGCTCTCGGCACACGTATACAACGTCGAGGATGCGCGCGCCGCTGCCGGCGGCGGCGCGACAGAGATCGTATTCGATCCCTTCCTGCGCCATCCACCGACGCCCGTGTCGCGCGTCCGCGCGCTCGCGGACGAGCTGGCTGAAACGGGTGTCACGCTCAGGATCCGCACGCCAAGCATCGTTCGACCCGAAGAGCGTAGAGCGTTGGACAAGTGGCTCGATCTTGGAACCCCGCTCCTCTCCGGGCATATCGGCCTCGTAGCCGAACTTGGGTTGGCGGGCCGAGATGTGGTCGCGGACTACGCGGTCAACTGCTTCAACCAACATACGGCCGCCCAGCTGTTCCGCGCGGGCGCGCACCGTATCGTTCCCTCCATCGAGCTGACGGTTGCCGAGCTCGGCGAGCTGGTCGCGCCGTGGAACGGTCGCGCCTTCGATGCATTCGTGTACGGGCGCCCAGAGGGGATGACGATAGAGCACTGTGTCCTGTCGGCCGCGTTCAATCGCGAGCCAACCACGTGCCGCGACCTGTGCGTTCAGAAGCACACCAACGTGTCGCTGACCGACCCGGCCGGCTACACTTTTTCAGTGGCTACGGACAGCTCCTGCCGCAACCGACTGCTCCACTCACGTCCGGTGGAGGGCTCTGAGTTCATTCCGCGGCTGTGGGCACTTGGGATTCGCGGCTATCACGCAGTGTTCAACGTCGCCGGCGACGACATAGCGTCTGTCGTTCGTGGTTACCGCGATGCAATTGATGCGCTTGCGGCTGGAGCGCCGGTGCGGCCCAGTGCGGTTCGGACGCTGGTCGGGTCCACGTTCACTCGGGGCCATTTCGCGCGAGCGGTCTGAAATGCTGCGCCGGCCCGCGATGGCTCTGATGTGCGTAATGATGACTACGCACGAAATCGTACCTGCGCGACCATGGCTGCTGTGCCGCGTGGGAGCGAACGGTTGAATAATACGATCATGCATCACGCGACTATAGCCGACGCTCGTGCCAAGCTGAAGACTGTCTTCGGCTACCCGGATTTCCGGGCCGGCCAGCAGGCGGCTGTCGAATCCGTACTTGCCGGGAAGGACACGCTCGTGATTCTGCCTACCGGCGGTGGCAAGTCGGTCTGCTACCAGGTGCCCGCGCTACTACTTCCGGGGCTCACGGTGGTGGTGTCGCCGCTCATCTCACTCATGAAGGACCAGGTGGACGCACTCGAAGCACGCGGCATTGCTGCTGCCTTCGTCAACAGTACACTCTCCTCCGCCCAGGTCTCCGACAGGATGGCTCGCGCTGTCCGGGGCGACATCAAGCTCCTGTACATGGCGCCTGAGCGGTTTGATGTTCCGAGCACCGCGCAGCAGCTGCGCAAGGCCGGTGTGTCGCTGCTAGCGATCGACGAAGCGCACTGCATCAGCCAGTGGGGCCACGATTTCAGGCCCAGCTACCTGCGCATGCGCGCTGTTCGCGAGGCCCTCGGCGAGCCGCCTACCGTCGCGCTCACGGCCACCGCCACGCCCACGGTTCGGCGAGATATTTCGCGCCAGCTTGCGTTGCGCGATCCCACCCTCGTCCTCACCGGCTTCGATCGCAGCAATCTCACATACTCGGTTCTGCCGGCGCGCAACGACGCGGGCAAGGATGCGCTCCTTGTGGACGTGTTGCACAAGCGCGACGGTCTCGCGGTGGTGTACGCGTCTACCCGGCGCGCGGTCGAGCGGCTCGCGATGTTGCTGCAGCGCGAGGGAATAGCAGCGGCGGCGTATCATGCGGGGCTGGACGATGAACGGCGGCATGAGGTGCAGGAGGCATTCATGCGCGAGGGTGTTCGTGCGATTGTCGCCACCAACGCGTTCGGCATGGGAATAGATAAGGCCAACGTCCGGCTAGTCATCCACCACTCGATGCCGGGCACCCTGGAGGCTTACTACCAGGAAGCGGGCCGCGCCGGACGCGACGGCCGTCCGTCGGAAGCGATCCTCTTGCACGCTTTTCAGGATCGCTTCACGCATGAGTACTTCATCAAGAGCGCCTACCCAGACCGCGAGATGGTGGCGCGCATCTACAGCCTGCTGCAGAGGCGCGCGGACGCGAGCGGCACCGTCACCGGCTCACCGGACGAGCTCGCGGCGGCGATGCCGGGAAAGGTGAGTGGGCGCGATCTGGAAAGCGCACTTCGGATTCTGGAGCAGGCTGGCGCTACGGTGAAGGCTCAGGAGTCGGCGTCCAATGTGCGCCTCAGGCTGCTAGCGACGCCGGAGCGGATCAAGCGCGAGCTTGGCTCGGACCCTTCGCTGGAGCTATCTCTCCTGCGTTCTCTGTGGCGTGTCGGCAGGGAGGCGCTGTACAGCGGCGCGGTGGTCGATCTCGCGGCTCTGCCTTCCGGGCTAGGCGGCGCGGCCGAGCTTCAGGACGCGCTGGAGGCGCTCCAGGATCGGCAGTTCGTAACCGTGCAGCGATTGGGCGGGGGCGTCACGCTCTCGGCGCCGACGCGTAAGATCGACCAGTTTCGCGTGGACTGGTCGGCACTCGACGCTCGCCGCGACGCGGATCTGGACAAGCTAAAGGCTGTCCAGAGCTACGCATACGCGAAGACGTGCCGACGCTCGTTTGTGCTGCGTTACTTCGGCGACCCAGCCGCTCGCGATCGGTGTACCGGTTGTGACAACTGCCTCGGTACCGCTGCCGAGCGTCCAAACGCTGGGGAACCGGCCCCACCTCGCGCCCGCGCTGCGCGTGCCGGTAACAGCGCGCCAGCTGGCGGCCCTGCGAAAGCGCCGAGCGCGGCGTCGGTCGACACGGCGACAGAGGATCTCGCGCCCGAGGCGCGTGAGCGGTTTGAGAGGCTCCGTGAACTGCGCCGGAACATCGCGCGCGAAGCGCAGGTGCCTCCGTATATTGTGTTCGACGACAGGACCCTCAGGCAGATTGCCGTCCATCGCCCTCGAACGCTCGAGGCGTTCGGTGGGCTTCGTGGCATCGGGCCTGTCAAGACCGAGAAGTTCGGTCCGCGCTTTCTCGCCGCGATGTCTGAAGCCGAGCCGCGTTAACCAATCCCTGAATGGACGATTCTTTTTACTTCACAGAGCAGAACCTCGCTGTCCGTGACATGGTGCGCCAATTCGCGCGCGACGAGGTCGCGCCGGTTGCCTCCAAGCTCGACGCCGACGCCAAGTTTCCATGGGACAATGTCAAAAGGATGGGCGAGCTCGGCCTCCTTGGCGTGCCGTGGAGCGATGAGTTGAGCGGGTCCGGCATGGACCTCTTGAGTTACATCATCGTGCTGCACGAGATGGCAAAGGTCGACGCCTCTCACGCGATCACCATCTCTGCCCACACCACCCTGGGCACGTCTCCGATTGTCAATTTCGGGACCGATGAGCAGCGTCAGCGCTACGTCTCGCTCCTTGCCAGCGGCAAGGTTCTGGGCGGCTTCGGCCTCACGGAGCCGTCGGCCGGAAGCGATGCCGGCGGGACCCGTTCCACAGCTGTGAAAAAAGGGGACCGGTATATCCTCAACGGCTCCAAGATCTTCATTACACACGGCGGCGTGGGCGAGATCTTCGTCGCCACAGCGGTCACAGATCCATCTCGCGGGACCAAGGGAATCAGTTCCTTCATCCTGACCAAGGACACGGTAGATCTTGCCGTCACCGGGGAGTTGGGCATAGGACACGACGAGTCACTTCCCAAGCTCGCCGGCTTCCGCTCCGGCAAGAAGGAAGACAAACTCGGCTGGCGCGCATCCGATACCCGCGAGCTCTTCTTCGAGGACGTTGAAGTTCCCGCCGAGAACCTGCTTGGCGGCGAAGGGCAGGGCTTCACCAACTTCATGCAGACGCTGGACTCGGGGCGCATCGGCATCGGTGCGATATCACTCGGCCTGGCGGAGGGAGCCTACGAAGTCGCGCTGGAGTACGCGGCAACCCGGAAGCAATTCGGGCAACCGATCGCCAGTTTCCAGGGCATCCAGTTCCAATTGTCAGACATGGCGACCGAGATCGAGGCTGGAAAGCACCTGGTGTATCACGCTGCATGGCTCGCTCAGCACAAGAAGCCGTACTCCAAGGAAGCCGCGATGGCAAAGCTGTTCTGCTCCGAGCTGGCGATGAGGGCGACAACCAAGGCCGTGCAGGTCCTGGGTGGCTACGGCTACACCAAGGACTATCCGGTCGAGCGCATGATGCGCGACGCCAAGATCTGCGAAATTGGGGAAGGAACGTCCGAGGTTCAGCGGATGGTCATTGGCCGGCAGATACTGAAAAACTTGCAGGCGTGACCTACTCGGAGGCGGCCAAGCGGCTGCGGTTGCCGCTTGGCTTTGCACTTGGGATTGCGTACGTCGTCTTTGCGCGCCCAACGTGGGGTTCGTTCGAGTTGGGCGGCGGCATTGCGCTGGTGGGCATTCTGGTCCGAGGATGGGCATCCGGGCATATCAGCAAGAACGAGCGTCTTGCAACCGGCGGGCCTTACGCGCATACCCGCAACCCGCTGTACTTCGGGAGTTTCCTGATCGCTGCCGGGTTCGCGGTGGCGGCGCACTGGAGCCTGCTCGTTGCGGTGATCGCCTTCTTCGCGCTCATCTATTATCCGACCATGCGCAGAGAGGTGGCCAATATCCATGGCCGCTTCCCGGAAACGTACCCCCGCTACGCGACCAATGTGCCGCTATTCTTTCCGCGCCCGACGCCATGGCGCGGAGATACGGCTTCGAGCAACGGTTTCGATCCGGCCCTGTACATGAAGCACGGCGAGTGGAAAGCCGGCGTAACTTACGCCCTGGCAATGATTTGGCTGGCGTACAGGGCGGCCGGAGCGTAAGTTGTGAGTGTAGGCGCCCCCCAGTAGTCCTATAATTGGGCGCCCCCGCATATTCCTTATTCTGGCTGCGAGCGGACGGGACCCTGCAGTACGATCCCACATCCGACGCGGGCAACAATGAAACGAGAAATCCTTATAAACGCGGCAGCGCGCGAGACGCGTGTCGCGATTCTGGAGGACGACCGGCTCGTAGAGCTGCTGGTCGACCGTCCGGACAGTCGCCGCATGATCGGCGACATCTATCTAGGGAAGGTCGAAGCTGTCCTCCCGGGCATTCAGGCAGCATTCGTCAACATCGGTACTGAGAAGAGCGCCTTTCTTCACGCATCCGATGTTCTGGCCGACGACTCGGATGACCTCGACGATGACGTCGACGCCGATGAGCAGGAGGACGACAGCCCGTACGCCGATGCTGTGCCGGCGAACGCCAAGGGAAACGGCAGCGCGAGTATTAACGGTACGTCTCCCAGCGGCAACGGTCAGCCCGGCGGAAACGGCCACGGCGGCCGCAAGAAGGCGCCTCCCATTCAGGACGTTCTCAAGCGCGGTCAGGATCTGCTGGTGCAGGTGAGCAAGGAGCCAATCTCCACAAAAGGGCCCCGCGTCACCGCCCAGATTTCGCTGGCCGGTCG
Source organism: Gemmatimonadaceae bacterium (assembly GCA_051001375.1). Classification (GTDB taxonomy): domain Bacteria; phylum Gemmatimonadota; class Gemmatimonadetes; order Gemmatimonadales; family Gemmatimonadaceae; genus Fen-1247. The sequence continues at coordinate 7,891 of JBPCNJ010000338.1, read as the reverse complement.
TTTCCTAGTCTACATACCTGGCGGAGCGACCAAGGTTGGCGTAAGCCGCAAAATTGGCGCGACGGCCGAACGCCAGCGACTCAAGGAGATGGTGCGCGGCTTTCTGCCGGAGAAGTCCGGCGGCGTAATTGTCCGCACCGTGAGCGAGGACGTGACGCCGGACATGCTGAAACGCGAGCTCGAGTCGCTCATGTCCCAGTGGAAACGGGTCAAGAAGAAGACGCGATTTGTTCGCGCGCCGACGCTGGTCCACCGGGAGACGGGTCTCACGCGTGGGCTGGTACGTGACCTGTTCAGCGCCAAGGTCGACTCTCTTACCGTCGACTCCAAGCCTGTATTCACCGAGGTCGTCGAGTACATCGAGGACATCGCTCCGGACCTGGTCGACCGCGTAAAGCGGTACGAAGGAGAGACGCCGCTCTTTGACGAGTTCGACATCGAGGGCGAGATCCGTGACATTTTCAAACGGCGCTGCGACCTTCCGTCAGGTGGGTATCTCATACTGGAACCGACGGAGGCGCTCGTGTCAATCGACGTGAATTCCGGTCGGTACACTGGCAAGAAGGACCCTGAACAGACGGTCCTCCGAACCAACATGGAAGCGGCCGGCGAAATCGCTCGGCAACTGCGTCTCCGCGATGTCGGTGGCATCATCGTGGCCGACTTCATCGATATGGAGTCGAAGCAGAATCGGGAGAAGGTGTTGCAGGAGATCCGCAATCACCTGTCGCGCGATCGTGCCCGCACCAAGGCGTTTGCCGTGAGCGAGCTCGGGCTTATCGAGATGACTCGTCAGCGCGTGCGTCAGAGTCACTACCAGAGCATGACCGAGGCGTGTCCGACCTGTTCGGGCAGCGGCCGCGTCTTCACGCCGGAGACTATCGTCCGCCGGATGGAGCGCTCGGTCAAGCGGATGGTTGTGGAGGGGCGCAAGGACAACCTGCTCGTCAAGCTCCACCCCGAAGTCGCGATGTACGTCCTGGAACAGGAGCACGATCTGGTGGCCAAGCTGCAGAAGGTCGCATCCTTCTCGCTCGAGCTGCGCGACGACCCTCTTTTACGCCCCGACGAATTCAAACTGGTAGTCAAGTCCCAGGGCCGCGACGTCACGCACCAATACGCGCTGGCCTGACGTCACCGACAACACGCCCGTTCTACCAACGCGCCCGTTCCGATGTAGGGGCGACCGCCGGTCGCCCGCACGCTCACCCGCGGTTGTACGCCGCGTGTGTACCGCGGTTTTCCATTTCACTGTGTGTACGCGGGTGTGGCACCCCAGTGTTTGACACCCGTGAGAATCCCGGTTATACTGTAAGGCTGTACCAAAACTCCGCTATCCAAATGTCCTACGCCATTATCCGCACCGGCGGCAAGCAGTTCAGTGTCGAGCCGGGCAAGACATATCGCATCCCGTCCCTCGTCGGCGAGGCCGGCGACAACGTGACGTTCTCCGACGTGCTTCTGGGCAACGACGGCAACAAGACGCATGTGGGCGTCCCGTCGCTGTCCGGCGCCTCGGTCGCTGCTGAGATCGTCAAACACGGACGTGGCGAAAAGATCATCGTGTTCAAGCAGAAGCGCCGCAAGAACTACGCGCGCAAGCAGGGACACCGTCAGGGCTTCACCGAGATCAGAATCGGCGACATCACCTTCGCCTGAGGCTTAGCAAAACATGGCACATAAAAAGGGCGTCGGCTCCACCCGTAACGGGCGCGACAGCAACCCACAGTACCGCGGCGTGAAAAAGTTCGGCGGCGAGCGCGTAATTGCCGGCAACATCATCGTCCGCCAGTGCGGCACCAAGTGGCACCCCGGCCGCAACGTTGGTCTTGGCACCGATTACACGATCTATTCGCTCATCGACGGCGTCGTGAAGTTCGAGCACAAGAGCAAGACCCGCCTCAAGATCAGCGTCTACCCCGAGCAGCCGCGTGAGCAGGTCGAAGTAGCGGCCGCGTAACGGCGATCATTGTATCGCGCACGAAAAGAGGGCTCCCCGAATGGGGAGCCCTCTTTTTCATCCACACGCCTGCATCACGCACCTGTAGGTGCCATGCGCCGTGGCTGCGCGTTTCGGTGGCCATGCGCTGTCATGGCTTCGTCTCGTAGTTCGGCGGCAGCGTCTTGTATCGCTGTGTTAGCATGTCCTGGCGGCTCGGAGCCATTACTTCCTGGCCGTGGATCAGCACGTGTTCCACGCGCGTCGAGAACTCGAACGGATCGCCGCTCCAGACCACCAGGTTGGCGTCGCGCCCGGGCTGTAGCGATCCAATCCGGTCGGCCACACCGAACAACTCCGCCGGCGTCAGCGTCACCGCACGCAGTGCCGCGTCGTGATCCATGCCGTACGACACCGCGTTGCCGGCCTCGTACTTCACGTTTCGCACGTTGAACAGTTCCTCGTCGCCGTCACCGTTGTTCCCGATGATCGCGACCGGAACGCCAGCCTTGGCCAGAATCCCGACGTTCTCCTGGCGCTGGTTAAGCGTCTGGTAGCTGGTCGGGATGTTGTTCATCGCGCCGGCAATCACCGGCACCCGTGCTGCCGCGAGGTCACCGGCCGCGAGCCACGCCTCGGCGCCGCCCACAATCATGATCTTGAGATTGAACTCTTTGGCGAGTCTGAGGGCGCCTTCGATGTCGTCCACTCGGTCAGCCACGATCGCCAGCGGGAGCTTGCCTTCGACCACCGGAATCATCGCCTCGAGATCCGGGCGCGAAACGCTCAACTGCCGCGAGACAGCACGGTCGTAGTCCGCGCGATGCCGCTCGTAGAACTTTACGTCCTCCAGCAGAGTGCGTAGCTTGCCCACCAGTTCACCACGCGCTGACGTACCGCCCTGAGCAGGATCTTCTATCTGCGCGACCATCGCGACCGGCGCACGGCGCAGCATCTGCGCTGCGCGGCCCGCTACAACGTCCACCACGGCCGCCTGGCCAGCGACGAGCCCGCCCTCCGGTGCAACGACAACGCTCGTGATCCCCTCGTTCCGCGCTGGCGCCCAGAAGACCGATTCCGAGTTCAGCCCGTCCCATGCCCGGAACGAAGCCGCGACATCGTTGTTGCCGCGCGCGGACACGTCACGCGTGCTCCGCTCCCCACCGACCTCGATAAGTCCGAGCTGCGTCGACGCGTCGATGAAGCCGGGTGTCACGACCTTGCCAGCCGCGTCGATCCGCTGCGCATCGGCGGGAACCGCGACGTTGGCGCCCACAGCGACGATCTTGCCGTCACGAACGACAACCGTACCGTTCTGGATTGGCGCGCCACTCACTGGATAAACGGTGGCACCCGTTATGGCGATCGTCTGCGCGTGCGCCGTAAGCGGTGTTAGCGCAGCGCCACTGCACACGACACATGCTAAACAGAGCACGCGTTGTATCATCATCATGTCTCTGATCATTTATTGGTTAGTGGCCCGCACGTAGCCGAGGTCGAAATCAGTGCGCCAGCGCTGCGCCGGATCGTTTCGGTCGAACAGCATCGCTCCATCGATCCAAACTTTTTCGGCCTTGCTGTAGATACTGAACGGATCACCGCTCCACAAAACCACGTCGGCGTTCTTCCCGACCACGAGCGATCCAATCCGATCGTCCAGCGCGAGCGCCCACGCAGGATTGATGGTCATCCACTTGATCGCCTTATCCTCGCTGATGTCGAGCCCGGCTGCGCGACCGGCATACATCGCTTTGGCCGTCTCCTGATTCAGACGCTGCGCCCCCGAGGGATCGTCCGAGTGAATCATCCCGGTCGCGCCCGCCGCATCCACCAGTGCGAGATTCGCCTTGATCCCGTCCATCGCTTCCTGCTTGAATCCGCCCCAGTCGGCCCATACCGCTGCGCCGGTACCGTTCTCACGCAGGAGATCGGCGACCTTGTACGCCTCGACGCCATGATGGAAGGCGCGCACCTTGTAGCCGAACTCCTTGGCAATGTCGAGCATCTGCGCCATCTCATCGGCGCGGTAGCAATGGTTCTGTACCAGAATGTTGCCGCGCAGCACCTCCGCCAGCGTCTCCAGTCCCAGGTCGCGGCTCGGCGGCGTCCCCTTGTGCGTCGCGTTCCACTCGTCCCACTTGCGCCGATACTCGGTTGCCTGAATGAACGCCGTGCGATAGCCAGCGACGTTTCCCATGCGCGTTGATGGTCCGCGCGTGCGATACACCCGCTTGGGGTTCTCACCGCACGCCATCTTGAGGCCGTACTTGGCGTCCGGGAACTTCATCCCCTGAACGGTGCGCGACGGCACCACCTTAAGCACCGCGCTGCGACCGCCGATGAGATTGGCGGAGCCGGGAAGTATCTGCACGGTCGTGACACCGCCTGCAAGAATGCGCGGAAACTGCGGGTCCTGCGGCCACACCGAGTGCTCGGCCCACACGTTCGCCGTGACCGGATTGGTCGCCTCATTGCCATCGTCCAGCCCACCGCCGCCAGGTGCTGAATACACGCCCAGGTGCGAGTGAACATCGATGATTCCGGGTGTGACATACTTGCCCGTTCCATCAACCACCAGTGCATCCGACGGAGCTGTTACGTCCGTGCCGAGGGCCACGATCTTGCCGTCGCGCAGGAGAATGGACGCATTCTGGAGCGTCGGTCCAGCCGCGGTCATGATCGTGGCATTTCGGATCAGCGTTACACGCGATGGGAAACGTGTGTACGTGCTCGGGAACGGATTCGCGTTCGGCACCGATACCGAGCCCGGCAGCGGCCGAGCGCGCAAGGAATCGGCGGCTGCCGTCGATTTAACGGGCCTCGGCGCCTGGCCAGACTTGGGATTGCCGGCACACGCCGCACTCGCCGCCAGGACTATAAGAAGACTGAGGGGCCTAAACTGTCGCATCCAGTGCGGAGCTCCGTGGTATGGAAGAAGGAGGAACGGGTGATGGGCGGAGTGGCAGGTCCGTGCAGATCCCCGCGACACCAAGGTCGTTGAATACGCGCCAATCCGCGGGCGTGTTGGCGGTCCACGCAATGACGCGGCCGCCCGCCGCGCTGACCTGCTCGACCAGGTCGCGGTCGATCATCTCATGCCATTGCCACAGGTCAGTGGCTTCCGCGGCGCGCAACGCATGGCCGCTGTCGACAAGCCTGCTGGCCTGCAGAATTCCGGTGCGCAGTGTTGGCACCAGCCGCTTCATGCGCAGCATCGACAGGTGATCGAACGAGTGCACAGACGTCTCAGCGCGCGAAGCCATTAGCACCTCGGCCACGTTCGGCTCCACGTTGCGACTCTTCAGCTCCAAGTACACGTGCGCTCTACCGGCAACTAAGTCCAACACCTCGTCGAGGCGCGGGACCAGCGGCGCGGCCCCGTGCAACGTGTCAAAGAACGTTCCACGAATCGACAGCGCGAACTTGGGTGTGACCACATCCTCATCGTGGTTCACAACGCACACTCCGTCCGCGGTAACGTGTACGTCCAGCTCTACCGCGTCGAAGCCCAGGTCCACCGCGCGTTGAAACGCGTCGATGGTGTTTTCCGTGAACACGTCGTGCACTCCGCGGTGCGCGATGGATTCCATCATGCCGGTCAGTTCGGTCACGCGCCCCCCTCCGCGCCGCCGCCCGTGAACCCGCGAACGAAGAGATCATACGTCGCGCGGCTTGCGCTCCCAACGTTTTGCTCCGTATCGGTTATCCCCCACTGTCTTGGCCCACTCATCATCGCGAACAGCATGTCGCCGCCGAACTCCGTGGTGACCGTTGCACGGAATTCGTGACGCACGCGATCGAGAATGTCGCGCAGGACGCGCACGTACTGCAAGCGTTTGAACTCCACGACTTCGCGGCGCTCGTCCGCGGAGCCGGGGGCGGTTTCGTGCGCCAACACCCGCACGAACGCCGGGTGGTCATCCGTGTACGAGATATGGTTTTCGATAAAGCGAAGAAGTTGGTCCTGCGGGCGTGTGACGCCTGCGAGTGCCTGCGCTGCCGACGCGAGCAATGCATCCACCGTGCGCGACTGAATCTCGTACAGGAGCGAAGACTTGCCACGGGTGTAGTAATAGATGCCAGACAGAGAGATGCCCGAGTCGTGCGCGATGTCGCGCATACTTGTGCCACTGTATCCGCGCGTTGCGAAGGTGGCCGCGGCGGCCGAGAGTAAGGTGTCGAGCTTGGGCACTCGTGCGTTCGGCGCCGCCGGAGCTGAAGGCGCAGCTTGAGCCGCAGCGGCTTCAGTCGCAACAGCTTGCGGGGGCGTGTTGTCGTCGGGCATCTTGGCACTCCGGCCGAACGTAATGTCGGGTTGAAAGTCGAGCTATTCGAACGATTGTTCAAAGAAACTACGCGCTTATGGTGAACGCGTCAACGTTCAGCACTTAACATAGCCGTTGTGGCAGCGTCTATTTAGCATGTGGAAGTCACAGCCGATCCTGCCGCGGACCCGTCGGACACAGAGCTCATCCGCCGATGGCGGTCGGGCGATGGGGTAGCGGCGACCAAGTTGGTGGAGCGGCATGCTCCCGCAGTGGCTCGCTTCGTTGTGACGTCGGGCGAGCGGAATGACTCGGATGAAGTTGTTCAGGACACGTTTGTACGCGCTTTCGGCGCGATCGACAGCTTTCGCGGCGACAGCGCGTTTCGGACATGGCTTTTCACGATTGCCAGACGGCTCGTTCTGGACAGGCGTCGTTCGGAGCGCAGGAGCCGCAACGTTTCGAGTGTGGAGGACGGCGATGCCGTTACGCAGTTTGACGCGTTGGACGGCATGGTCGCTGACGAATCGCTGGTGCGCGTGCGGCGCGCACTGGAAGCTCTGTCGCCGAAGCAGCGTGACATCTTCACGCTACGAGTTGAGCAGGGGCTTTCGTATAAGGAAATCGCCGAAATTACCGGCAGTACAGAGGGCGCCGCGCGCGTCCACTACCACAACGCGATGCGCGCGGTGAAGGAGTTTCTCGATGAATGATTGTCAAAATGTATTGGTACGCGAGGCGCTCCCGGACCTGGCCCACGGGGCGCTTCCAGAGAGCGAGCGGACCCGGGTGCTGATGCACCTGGACATTTGCGACGATTGCGCTGACGAGCTTGCCATTATCCGTGCCGTCATCGCGATTACCATCACTCCCGCGGTCGACGTCGCGGCCATCTCGGCCGCGATACCAGCGTACCCGGTCCACCGGGACCAGGTGCATCAACGACGTTTCCACGTGGCGCATCTCAACGTCGCGCACCTCCGGCTCGCGGCCGCGCTGTTGGTCGGCGCCGCGGGCGTATCGGCGCTGGTGGTGGAGCACCAGCGCGGCACCGTTGCGTCTTCAGTGACGGTGGCGGCAGGGCAGGCGGGGTCGTCTTTGGCAGGCCAGGGGAGTGGCGTGGCGCTTGTTGGCACTGCCGATCTGAGCGATGACAATTTGGCGCAGCTGATTCAATCGATGGCACACATAGATGCAGTACCGCCCGCCGAGCCCGATCCGGTGATGCCGGCGGTCTTCGACGGAGACGCTTCATGAATTCGAGATTTGCTTCACTTGCCGTGGCGCTTGCAGTTTGCGCCTCGACCGCTGGCGCGCAGAAATTCGCTCAGCCCACGCGCGACGACGGCCAGCGCCGCGCCGCGTTGGAGCAGGAGTTCCGCGACCGTGGCGAGCAGCTCGTTCGCGAGCGGCTCAACCTTACGGATGACCAGATGCGTCGCCTGCGCGACGTCAACACTCGGCTAGCCGGCCGCCGCGGTACGCTGGTGGAGCAGGAGCGCACGGCGCGTGTCGCGTTGCGTCAGGAGATGGCGCGTGGCAAGGCCGCCGACCAGGGTCGCGTGTCCCAGCTGATGGCCGAGGGGGACGCTCTCCAGCAGCAGCGCATTCAGCTGCGACAGGACGAGCAGAAGGAGCTCTCCGCCTTCCTTACGCCCGTTCAGCAGGCGCAGTACTACGGGCTGCA
>JBPCNJ010000337.1:0-13005 GCA_051001375.1 Gemmatimonadaceae bacterium | reverse complement strand
CACTCAGAACTTTGCGGAGGCACCGGATTGTAGAGTCGTATCTGGTACACGCTCTGGGCTACACGTGGAACACGGTGCACGATGAGGCAGAGCGACTGGAGCACGCCGTGAGCGAGGATCTGGTTGACAGGATGGCGGCCGCACTGGGCGATCCGCTGCACGACCCGCACGGTGCACCGATCCCGGCGCGGCTCGAGTGCTTCGAGTCCTGATCCGGAAGTGGTGCGGGCGCAGCATAACGCCGTCCGCGCTGCTACCACTGTTCGCGATCGTGGCGTCGGTTTCAGCCTTTCCACACACAGCCATCGCGCTTGAGCACTTGGCGTCGCAGCAGTTGCAGACTCAACCGAGGCTCCGCACCGTGGCTATTGACGAGCGACTTGCGCTGGACGCGGGGCTGCGCGTCGGCGATACTGTCGTTGTCGCCGCATCGCCGGAATCGCCGGGCGACTCTGTTATCATCTCGGCGGTCACACGCCGCGGCGCTGATCCTTCGGAAATCGCGCGCAGCGAATACCGTGTGCGACTGCACCTCGACCAACTGGAATCAGTCACCGGATACGGCGACCGGGTCGATCGTTTCGCTGTCGCAACGCGCGGGAAGCAGCAGGAGCAGCTGGCCCAACGCGCGATTAACAACGCGGCGTTCGGCTTCCACGCGTATCCCTCACGCGAGATCGCGGTGGAGACATCGCGCACCTTTCAGGTAGTGAGCCGATTCCATCGCGCCATCGGCGTTATCACGATCGTCGCGAGCAGCATATTTCTGTTGTGCATAATGCTGCTCAAGGTAGAGGAGCGCCGCCGAGATGTGGCTGCGCTCAGGTTGATGGGAATATCCGCGGCTTCGATTGTGCGATCCGTGGTGATCGAGGCCACGCTCGTTGCGGCGCTCGGTAGCGCGATGGGTGTGGGGATCGGTTCGTTGGCCAGTTCTCTGGTGAACGTGCATTATCAGGGTGTGTACCGCACACCGCTCAAATTCGCGATTGTGACGTCGGACACCGTACTGCTCGCGGTCACTCTCTCGCTCGTGCTCGGCGTCGGGGCAGGGCTCATCGCCTCGCTCAGGCTCGTTCGCACGCCGCCGCTTGAGCTGTTCGGCAGATAGGCAAGGATAGGTAAAGTAGATGCGATTTATCCTGGCACGCGCGTCGCTCACACGACACCTGAATCGCACGCTGCTCGCCGTTTTCGGCGTCGCGATCGCGACTGCGTTGTTGCTGGACATGGTGATGCTCTCCAGCGGCATGCGCGAGTCATTCCGCCGACTGCTCGTATCCAAGGGATTCCAGCTGCGCATCTCGCCCAAGGGGACGCTCCCGTTCGATACCGATGCCACGATCTCGGGCGCTTCGCTCATCGTGCGCATTCTGCGCACCAACCCTGACATCGAGCTGATCAGCCCAGTGCTCGGGGGCGCCGTGCATGTACCGAGTGTGAGGGACCCGAGCGGAGACACCGGCGCGATCACCGCCTTCGCGCTGGGCCTCGTCCCATCGCAGCAGGGCGACTACACGCTGCTCTCCGGTCGAGACGCCACGTCGCCCAATGCAATGATCGCCAACGACGACTTTCTTCGCGCGAGCGGCGCGAAGGTTGGCGATACTCTGGATGTCGCGAGTGGCTACGATCCGCAGCTGAGAACTTACGCCGGCCGGCGCCGGCTAGTGGTCACGGGCCGCGCGCGATTTCTGTATCTCTCGGCCGGCCAGCTTGCAACCGCGGTTCCTCTGCAGACACTGCAGCAGATGGAAGGCGCCGCTTTCGCCGATCGCGTATCGCTGTTCATGGTACGCGCGCGCACTGGCGCGGACGAGATCCGCGTGCGAGCATGGATAGAGCGGAACGTACCCCGCGTCACCGTTATATCCACGCAGACAGCGCTGGCGCAGGTGGATCAGCGACTTAGCTACTTCCGGCAGCTCGCGTTCATTCTTGGTGCAGTGAGCCTGGTCGTTGGCTTCCTGCTGGTCGCCACGCTCATGACCGTCTCCGTGAATGAGCGCGTCGGTGAGATCGGGGTAATGCGCGCGCTCGGCGTTTCGCGTCTGCATGTCGTGCAGCAGATCGTGATTGAAGGCGTCGGGATCAGCTTGACTGGCGCGGTACTGGGTCTCGGACTGGGGCTCATCACGGCGCGATATCTCAACGGAATCCTGTCCGACTTCCCCGGGCTCCCTATGGCAATAGACTTCTTCCTCTTTCAACCGCGCTCAGCCTGGACCGCACTCGGCCTGCTCACGACGGCGGGTATCCTCGCGGGGATCTATCCCGCACTTCGCGCGGCGTCGCTGCCAATCGCGACCACGCTGCGGCGCGAGGCGATAGCATAATGGGGGAGGGGTTGCGCGAGTCTGCTCGCACGCTGTCCGCTCCAGTCGTGCCCGTGGTCTCCGTGCGCGATCTCAAGCGCGACTACGTGCTCGGCGATGAACGCGTTCACGCGCTGCGTGGCATCACCTTCGACGTGCTGCAGCGTGAATGGGTCTCCGTTGTCGGACCGTCAGGTTGCGGTAAGTCCACGCTCCTCAACCTGCTCGGCGTGATCGACTCGCCGCAGTCGGGAACCATCTCGATTGATGGACGTGACGTCACGCGGCTTGCGGACGCGGAGGCGACCGCGTTTCGGCTGCGTCGCATCGGATTCGTGTTCCAGCGCTTCTACCTCATGCCCACGCTCAGTGCATCCGAAAACGTGCAGCTCCCGATGGCCGAGGCCGGCATGAAGCGCGCAGCGCGAGAGGAGAAGGCCGCGATGCTACTGTCATATGTTGGGCTGGCGCACAGGTTACGGCACCGTCCGTCGCAGCTATCGGGCGGGGAGCAGCAACGCGTCGCGGTCGCGCGCGCGCTGGCCAATGATCCCGCACTCCTTCTGGCCGATGAGCCGACGGGCGAACTGGACGCGGCCACCGGAGCGGAGATCATCGCGCTCTTTCAGCGGCTGAATATGGATGGTACAACGATAGTTGTTGTAACACACGATGACGTGCTGGCCAGCGCCGCTGCGCGCACGATCCAGATGCGTGACGGGTCCATCGTTGAAGTGCGGGATAACAGTCGGGACAACACGCGGGAGAATCGGTGAGCCACACCGGGACCGGCCCAGCATGATCACGCTGCTGGCTTTCCGAAGCCTGCTGTACAGACCGTGGCGGTCGCTGCTTCTGTTTCTGGGATACGGCATGGGCGTGGCGGTGATGATCGTACTTCTGTCAATCGGAGAGGCGCTCCTTACGCAAGCACGGGACGAGAAGCTGGTGGGCGGCGGCAACATCACCGTGCTCCCCGAAGGGCTCGACATTGAGGTGATGAAGACGGGCGGAATTGGCGGGCTCTTCTTTTCGATCGATCACTCGCGCTTCGTATACAGACAGATCCTCGCGTCGCCACGGTTTGCGCCGCTGGTACGCGCGGTCGCTCCCCAGATAGATGGCAAGCTGCTGTACGTTCGTACGCGTCGCGGCCGGTCAATCCCAGTTCGCGCGGTTGGCGAGATTCCCGACGCGACACGATCGCTTGGCGCGGCTCCGGAATTGGTCTCAGGCCGCTGGACCAACGACCTTGGTGACACGCAGTACGTCGCGCCCACGGACTTCGAGCTTCGTAACGAGCTGGACCACTTTCATCTGCCACCAGCAAACGCGGAGAACCGAGAGACGTGGGCAGAGTGGCACTACTTCAACGTGGTCTCACCCGACAAGCACTCATGGGTGTTCATCTCCTATATCGTCGCGGGCGATCCGCGCGGCGTGAGCTGGGGCGGACGGTTCACGATAACCGTGCACGATGCGTCCGGCGGTGTGCGGCGCTACGCCGCGCTGGTGCCTGCGCCGCTCGTCAGATTCTCTACCACCGATGCAAATCTGAGACTTGGAGATGCGACCGTGACGGTGCTCCAGGACGGTCGATACGAGTTGCAAGGAACGGCGGCGCGCGAGGCCGGGCGTGGACCGCCGCTGTCGCTGCACCTCTTTGTTCAGCCGGCGCCACGCGCGTATTTTCCCGGCGCTTCGCTCGGCGGCAGCGATCTCGTTTCCGGTTACGTCGTTCCCGGTCTGCGCGCTGACGCGTCAGGAAGCATTTGCGAAGGTTCGCAGTGCACGCAGTATGATCACACGCAATCGTATCACGATCACAACTGGGGAATCTGGCACGGGGTGACGTGGGATTGGGGTGCGTCGCGCGCCGGTCCATACACGATCCTGTACGGAAGAGTTATACCGCCTGATAGCGTTGCGAGCGCGCCGCCACTGTTCGTGTATCTGGTTGACTCGCTTGGCTTCCGCGCTGTCTTTCGGCCCCGGGAGATCAAGTACACCGACGGCGCGATCATCCAGGTGAATGGCAAGCGCGTGCGCGTTCCCAGCGTGGCGGAATTTGCCGATGCGCGCGGCGACGATACGCTACGCGTGCGACTCGACATCGAGAACGCGATCGGAACGGACACGCGTGCGCCACTCGTGGAACGCGGCAAGCAGACCACCTCCGCGCGCGACACGCGCCCGTACTTCATTCAGATGAAAGGGAGCGCAACCATTTCAGGGCGCGTGGGCGGTGACGTGATACGCGGCGCGGGAACGGGGTTCTTCGAGACGTACAGATGACCGCTAGGGCACGAACCGGTGCCGCGCGTGATGCCGTAGGACAATCGCCGGGCGACAATTCCGTTCATGTCCGCCGGGTCCTGTTAATCCCGCTAATCCTTTCTCGAGCATTTCAGACAGGATTAACAGGATTAACAGGATGATCGGGTCACGCAATCTTCCTGAAGCTAGTTAGCCTAGAACGCCTTGTAGCCAGCGGCGTCGTCGATCCGCTTGGAATCGAGGTTGGCCGCGTCGTTTGCGTCGGCGCTCATCGATTCGTTGTTAGTGCTCGTGCCTGTAAACGCGCCCATCGGGCGATTGGAGCTTTGGGCAGATCGGTTGTACGCGTCGCGAGTGAAGCCCTTGACGTGATCCCATTCGCCATGCGCCTTGCTGGCCGTTGAGTCCCAGCCGCGACGCAGGTCCGACTCGACTGTATCGAACGAGCGGCCGGAGTACTCAGGGTTGTGACCGGCGAGATGGCCCAGCTGGTACGCCGGGCTTACGTCGTTGTACGAGCGACCGGCGAGCTTGGAGTCGGAGCCTTCGTAGTGGCTGCGGTAGAACGTGTCATCGTCGTGCGTGAAGTTCTTCGCCGCTTCGCTCACGGAACGCCCCGCCCACCAGCCACCGATGGCACCGGCGACACCGCCGATGATGGTACCGATGGGGCCGCCGAGTGAGCCAATGGCGGCTCCCGTCACGACTCCTGATATGCCACCCGCCGCCTCACCAACCTCGTCCCCTACCGAAGGGGTATTGTCGTGGTGGATGATGTTGTTGTTGTTGTTCTTGTTCATGTCGTCCATGGAAGCTCCCGGAGTTGAAGTGGCCGCTACTTAGACTGGTGATTGTGGCAAGGGAAGTGCCACGCGCGAAAGGCGCAGTCTTGACATGAGCCGCTCGGAAGCACCGATTCAACTTATGCCGGCCGCGCTCCACATCGGAACTCAGGGGTGGAATTACTCCGCGTGGTTGGGGTCGTTCTATCCGTACGAGACGCGACCGGCCGACTATCTCGCCACCTACGCCCGCGCGTTTGATACCGTGGAGGTCGACTCGACTTTCTACGCGGTGCCGCCCTCCAGCACGGTGCGCGGCTGGTATGACCGTACACCGGAGAACTTTGTATTTGCGCTGAAGTTCCCGCAGTCAGTGACCCACGAAGGGCGGCTGCGCGACGCAAGCGGGACGACCGAACTCTTCTTCGATCGAGTGCGCGATCTGGGCCACAAGCTCGGTCCGGTGCTGGTGCAACTCGGCCCCAATTTCGGTCCTGAGGAGCTTCCGGCGATGGTCGATTTTCTGCCTCGCATTCCGGGCGATCTACGCGTCGCGATGGAGTTCCGAGCCCGTGGCTGGATGACGCCCGGAGTGCTTGCGCTCCTGCGGGATCACGGCGTCGCAGTCGCTCTCGTTGACGGCCCGTGGCTGCCCCGTCGCTCCATGCTGGAGCTGGCGCTCCGACCTACCGCGACCTTTTCGTACATCCGATGGATGGGTTTCAATCGCGACCTGGTGGACCACTCGCGCATCCAGGTGGATCGTAGCCGCGATCTGGCACGCTGGAGCGAAGTGATGGTAGACACTCCGCCGTCGGTCACCGACATCTATGCATATACCAGCAACTATTTTGCCGGCCACGCGCCGCGGAGCGCACGCGACATTCAGGAAATGCTCGGCGTTCCAACCGTCGATCCCGATATGCTGGGCGAACAAATGCGCCTCTTCTGACCCGGTACTTCTGGTGCTTCAGCTGATATAACAGTCAGGTCACAGGGCGCGTGGCTTGAGCACGGTTAGTGCTATCTACCTCCGTCCAACCATCAACAAGGACCGGTGCATGGCGGAAAACAGCGCGACTGCCGATTCAGTCCTGACGCCGGATGTTAATCCGGCCGCGACGGCAATGCCGGTCGGTCCCGATGCCGAAGAGCCCAATCTGGACAAGACAGCCGCCGCGTTCGAAACGCTGCGCAGCCTGTCCATGAGTGTGTTGGTGCTAGCGGTACTGGCACTCATGTACACGCTGTACTTCGCGCGTGAGTTTCTGCTCCCGATCGTCTTTGCCATACTGCTGAACTTTCTCCTGAGCCCAGTGGTGCGCGCACTTGCACGACTCCGGATCGCGCCCCCGCTCGGCGCCGGCATCATCATTCTCGGACTGCTCGCGGCCATTGCCTTCGGCGGCTACGAGCTATCCGGCCCGATCCAGGGGTGGGCTGCCAACGCTCCGGCCACGCTCGCAACAGCACAATCGAAGTTGGGGAAAATTGTTCGACCGCTCCAGCGCGCTAGCAAGACCGCCGAGCAGGTCGCGAACGCTGCGTCCGCGACAACCGGTGCAGCCACGGGGCCGGCCAAGCCGACGGAGGTCGTGGTCCAGGGACCGAGTCTGGTAGCGCGCGCATTTGGCACGACGCAACGCGCAGTGGGGAGCACTCTGGAAGTCATGATCCTGCTCTACTTCCTGCTCGCGGCGGGCGATCTGTTTCTGCAGAAGCTCATCAAGGTGCTGCCCAACCTGGGCGAGAAGCGAACGGCGGTGCAGATAGCGCGCGAGACTGAAGCTTCGATCTCGACCTTTTTGCTCACCGCGGCGACGGTCAATTTCGCCGAGGGCGCCATCGTTACCGGGATCATGTACCTGTGGGGGATGCCCAGCCCACTGCTGTGGGGTGCGCTCGTATTCGTGCTCGAGTTCATCCCATATCTGGGCGCCATGACGATGATTGTGATCCTCACGATCGCGGCGATCACGACCTTCGACACTGTAGGCCACGCCCTGCTCGTTCCCGCAAGCTTCTTATTGGTTAACCTGATTCAGGGCAACCTCGTCAGCCCGCTACTCCTCGGCCACCGGCTGGCGCTCAACCCGGTTGCGTTGTTTGTGGGACTGGCGTTCTGGTTCTGGGTGTGGGGAATCCCGGGGGCTTTTATCGCGGTCCCGCTGCTGGCGACATTCAAGATCTTCTGCGATCACATCGAGGCACTGGCGTCCATCGGCGAGTTCCTGGGCCAGCGAGATGATCGAGAGCGGCGCGCGACGGTGCGATCAACAGGCGAAAGTGAAAGCGGTCGAAGCTGGAGATGATCGGTGCCGACACCGAATGATGGTAGAGAAAATGACAGTAGACGTCAATAAGGTGGACGAGGGCGCGTACGCGGCGCCGGACGGATCGTGCGCTGGCGCGGCTCGGCTCTTCGCCGGCCCTGGCGAGATGCGGCAGCGCTGCCGCGAAATTGATTGGGCCGCGACTCCGCTCGGACCAGTAGAGCGCTGGCCCCAGAGCCTCAGGACGATTGCCGGTACCGTGCTCGGGTCGGCGTTCCCGAACATTGTGCTCTGGGGCCCCGATCTGATCCAGATCTACAACGACGGTTACATCCCAATCCTGGGGACGAAGCACCCCTGGGGCTTGGGTCGCCCAACGCGGGACTGCTGGCCCGAAGTTTGGACGTTTAATGAGCCGATTTACGCCCGCGTATTCAGCGGTGAGACCGTCGCGTTGGACGACCAGCTTTATCCGTTACGTCGCAATGGCCCGGACGCGCCACCGGACGACGTCTACATCACACTTTGCTTCAGTCCGGTCCCGGACGATAGCGGCACTGTGGGCGGAGTGCTTGTCACTCTTATCGACACAACGCAGCGTGTAGCGGCGCGACGGCTTGAGGGCGAGCGAGATGATCTGCTCCGGCGACTGGTGGCCGAGCGTGCTCGCTTACAGGAGATCTTTCGCCAGGCGCCAGAGTTCCTGTCCGTCACACGTAGCCGCGATCACGTGTTTGAGATGGCGAACGATGCGTATTATGACTTGGTTGGCCACCATGACCTGATCGGGAAGACCGTGCTTGAAGTTTTCCCGGAGGTAAAGGAGCAGGGCTTTATCGATCTGCTCGACGCGGTGTTGGACACGGGTGTCCCGTTCTCCGGTCGCGAAATGCCGCTCTCGATCGTGCGCCCGCCTGGCGCTCCGCCGGAGCAGCGCTTCGTCGACTTCGTGTATTTGCCCATCACCGATTCGGATGGTGCGCGGGTCGGCATCGTCGCGCACGGTTCCGACGTTACTGATCATGTGGGGGCACGACAGGCGCTCGAGGCTGCCAACGCGCAGTTGGCCGAGCAGCAGCTCGAGCTTGAACTCACGAATCAGCAGCTCCAGGACAACACCGTAGAACTGGAACAGCAGTCCGGGGAGCTGCAAGCGACCGCCGCGCAGCTTGAGGAGCGCACCGAGGCGGCCGAACAGGCTGAGCTCAGCGCAGAGGCGGCCCGCCGCGAGGCAGAAGCCGGTCGGGCACGGCTCGCAGCGATGCTTGAAGCCGCGCCGGCGGTGATGGGTGTCTCCTCCGGGCCCGACCACGTGATCACGTACGTCAATCCGACGTGGGACGTCGTTGTCGGCAAGCTCGGAGCGCTGGGGCGCCCCATTCGAGAGGTGTTCCCGGAGATGATCCCAAGCGGAATCTTCGAGCAGTTGGATCGCGTGTACCAGACGGGCGAGCCATGGAGGGTCGAGGAGATCCCGCTGCCAATCCAGCGCCGGCCAGACGGACCGATCGAGGATAGCGTCTGGAGCTTCGTCTGGCAGCCGCTGCCTGGCGCATACCCCGTGGGCCCGTCGGGTCTGGGCGGCGACATCGTTGTGACCGCAATCGATATCACCGAGCAGGTTCGCGCGCGCGAGGCCGTGCATGAGCGCGAACGTGAGATCCGGACGTTAGCGAACGCCATCCCCACGCTCGCCTGGACCGCAGCCGGACGGCTACATCGACTGGTACAATGCGCGCTGGTACGAGTACACGGGCACGACGCTGGAGCAGATGCAGGGCTGGGGTTGGCGATCGGTGCACGACCCCGTGCTGCTTCCGGAAATTGTGCAGAGCTGGAGGCACTCGATCGCCACCGGCGACTCGTTCGAGATGATGTTCCCGCTGCGACGAGCGGACGGAGAGTATCGTTGGTTCATCACGCGTGCGGTACCCGTTCGCGACACAGCGGGAAGCGTTCTGCGCTGGTTCGGCATCAACACCGATATCACCTCGGAGCGTGAGGCAGCCGAGGCCCTAGCACGGGCCAACGCTCAGGTGGAAGCACGAGCGAGCGATGCAGAGCTCGCTGTGGCTCGCACCAGAGCGCTCCAAGCTCTGACCGCAGCGTTCAGCGCTGCCATCACCCCTGATGACGTTGTACGGATCTTTCTCGATCTCGGCCCCACCGCCGTTGGCGCCAAGACAGCGGTGATCATGCTCCTCAACTCGGACCGCTCCGCGTTCGAGACCGTTTGGGGTGTCGGATACCCGGATGGCTTCCTGGACAGCTTTCGTGGTCTACCAGTTCAGGGAAGCTTCTCCGCCAACGGTGCCGTCAACGAG
Source organism: Gemmatimonadaceae bacterium (assembly GCA_051001375.1). Lineage (GTDB taxonomy): Bacteria > Gemmatimonadota > Gemmatimonadetes > Gemmatimonadales > Gemmatimonadaceae > Fen-1247. The sequence continues at coordinate 3,034 of JBPCNJ010000337.1, read as the reverse complement.
GGGGCGCCGCAGTGGCTGCACTCACGCGACGAAGCCGCGCGTCGGTTTCCGGGAATGATTGGGGTGTACGATGGGGCAGGATTGGCCGCAACGGCCTCCGTGCCGCTCTTCTCCGGTGAGGGCAGCATCAACGGCGTGGTGGTATTCAACTTCGCGACAGCGCAGACATTTAACGACGCGGAGCGCGAGTTCATCCAGACACTCGCGGGTCAGTGCGCACAGGCTCTTGAACGGTCCCAACTTTACGCCGCGGAGCGCGAATCGCGCGCTGAGGCCGAGGAGGCAAACGCGTCCAAGAGTCGCTTTCTGGCGAACATGTCTCACGAGCTTCGCCAGCCGCTGAACGCGATTACCGGCTACTCGGAGCTCATGAAGATGGGCGTGCGTGGTCCAGTGACCCAGCAGCAGATCGATGACCTGGAGCGCATCACGTCATCCAGCACGCACCTGACCACATTGATCGGTGACATTCTCGAGTTTGCCCGAATCGAGGCCGGCCAGCTCACCTACAATCTGACCGACGTTTCGCTCGGGGCTACGCTCGCCGAAATGACTACGTTCACTGCTCCGCAGATCGAGGCGAAGCGGCTCGTGTACGATTTCCAGCCTTGTGATGCTGGGCTGACTGTGCGTGCTGACCGCGATCGATTCATTCAGGCAGTGTTGAACCTTGTGACGAACGCGACCAAGTACACCGAAGAGGGTGGCTCGATCACAGTCTCGTGCTCTCTCGTCGGTACCGATCCGGACGTCGTTGCGATCCGGGTCGCGGACACTGGCATCGGTATTCCTAAAGAAAAAGTTCTACACATCTTTGACCCGTTCGTCCAGGCGCATCGCTCACTCAACCGTCCGACAGAAGGGGTGGGCCTGGGACTCGCGATTGCGCGCGATATCGCGCGGAACATGGGCGGCGACATAACAGTGGAAAGCGAAGAGCGTGTCGGTAGCACATTCACCCTGACCCTGCCACGTGGCGGAAGCGAGCCGGTCGGCGCGTAGGGCTGCGGGCGCCATGCGGTAGATTGCATACATGCGCCACAGCTACATGCGCCACCGTTCGATCCGCGACTACTTCCTCCTTGGCTTCGCGATCGTCTTCACCATCGTGTGCGTGAACCTGGGGCTGTGGCAGCTCCAGCGCCGCGCGCAACGTCAGGCCCTCAACTCCAAGATCGTCGCACGACTCGGCTACGCACCCATTGCCGCAACCGCCTTACCCCGCGACAGCAGCTCACTGCACTACAAGCAAGTTCGTGTGCGCGGCGTGTACGACTACGCGCATCAGATCATGTTGGTGGATCGAAGCAGAAACGGTTCGCCGGGCGTCAACATCATCACACCCGTGCGCATCGTGGGCACCGACACGGCTGTTCTCGTCAACCGCGGCTGGGTCTATGCACCCGACGGTGTGACCGCCGATGCGTCGCACTGGACCGAGGGCGACTCGGTGAACGCGCTGGGATACGCCCGTCCACTCAGCGTTCCGTATCCGGGCAGCCCTGATCTGTCGCGCCACCCTCGCGCGTATCGTTGGCTGGACCTTGCGACACTAAGTCGCGCGGTGCCGTATCCGCTCTTCCCGTTCACGATCGTGTTGGAGGAAGACAGCGTCACACGTGACAACGTCGCAAGCACTGGGGCACCACCGCGTGTGCCGCCGCCGCCACTGGATGAGGGACCGCATATGAGCTATGCAATCCAGTGGTTCGCTTTCGCGACCATAGCCGTGGTGGGCTCGGTCGCGTATCTGCGCAGCACATCGCCAACGCGCGATCGGGATGACGAAATCGTTCCGCGAACGCTACAGTAGGGCTAGAGTAGCGTTCCTCTCAAGATCAACAGCGCCACGTAAAAGTAGATGCTCAGCCCGGTAACATCCACCAGTGTCGCGACGAACGGCGCCGATGCGCTCGCGGGATCAAAGCCAAGCCTTCGCATCACGAATGGCAACATCGCACCGGCCAGCGATCCAAAGGTGACGATGCCGACAAGCGCGAAGCCAACGGTGGTCGCCAACAACAGGTAGTGCGATTTATAGTCGTACAATCCGAGATGCTGCCACAGCACGATGCGTGAGAATCCGATGATCCCCAGAATGAGGCCCAGCACCAATCCTGTCGGCATCTCCCGGCGGGCGACACGCCACCAGTCGCGCACTTGCAGCTCGCCCAACGCGAGTGCACGGATGATGAGCGACGTCGCCTGAGAGCCGGAGTTCCCACCGGAGCTCATCACCAGCGGTATGAACAGCGCGAGTACCGCTGCCTTTTCCAGCTCGATGGAAAAATGTTGCATGGCGGAGGCGGTGAGCATCTCGCTCAGGAATAGCGCTGACAGCCACCCAGCGCGCTTCCTGATCATCTGCCAGAAGCCGATCTGCGTGTATGGCTCGTCCAGCGCTTCCATACCGCCGAAGCGCTGCACGTCCTCCGTATGCTCTTCCTGCAGCGCATCGATAACGTCGTCCACGGTGACAACGCCGATGATGCGGTTGTTGTCGTCGACCACTGGAATCGCGACGAGATCGTAATTCTGCGTCAGTCGCGCGACCTGTGCCCTGTCCGCCGACGGTACGACGCTCACAACCTCGCTCCACGCGACGTCGCCGAGCGTGGAGCCTTCCGGCGCGGCAAGCAGCTCGCGCAGCGACAGCACACCTTGCAGCCGGTTCTGCGCGTCGGTCGCGTAGATGGCGTGCATTGCCTCGTGCTTGGGGCCGCGCGCAAGCTGGCGCACTCCAGCCAGCGCGTCTTCAACCAACGTGGCGGCGTTTACCGAGACGAACTCCGTCGTCATCAGACCGCCCGCTGTATCGGGATCGTAAGCGATGAGCCGTTCGGTCTCGCGCCTTGCCTCGACTGAAATCTCTGACATGATGTCTTCATATGTTTCATCCTCCAGCTCTTCCAGCGCGTCTGCGCGATCGTCCGGTGTCATCTCGGTGACGAGTGCGGCCGCCTGTCGCGTGGTCATCGTCTCCAGCACTTCCGTGCGGAGATCGTCGTCCATGTACTCCAGCACGTCGGCCGCG
>JBPCNJ010000336.1:0-7967 GCA_051001375.1 Gemmatimonadaceae bacterium | reverse complement strand
TCTTCACGCACGAGCGCGCCTGTTTCCGGGATGCGGCGCCAGACCAGCGCTCGACCATCCTGCGTTGCGTGAACGGAGACAATGCCCGGCGTAGGATCCCAGCCCCACAGCCATTCGGCGTCCATCGGGTGTGCTCTGTGCTGGCCTGTGATCTCTTCTCCGCTATGCGAGCGGGGTTGTATGCCCGTGCGAGCGAAGTGATTGCACCGGGTCACCTTACGGCACCGCGTCACCCTGGTCGGACACACGCGTTTGGATATCGCTTCGACTCCACGTTACAGATACGTCTGCGTGAAGATGGTGTCCGCCAGCCACTTGCGGAACGGCTGGTTGTCGCAGAACTGCTTGAACAGCTCCGTGTGATCCGACAACAGATCATTCATCACCCGCTCCAGTGCCTTGTCGTGCTCGATGCGCGCGTTCTGCTTGTCCGGGTTCTTCTTCGCATTCTTATATGCCTTGTCCGCCGCGACCTTGGTGGGGATCTCCTCGGTGATCACCTGCCGGATCTTGTCGCCGTCCTTCCAGTCGATGTTGCCGAACAGGTCATGGAAGTTCTTCAGGATGTTGCTAAGGCGGTCCAGCTGTGGCTCCGGCGCAGGAGCACCTGCATTTGTTGGAACCGGTCCGATCTCGGCGTCTTCGTCCGGTAGCGCGATCGATAGAGCGACCCTGGCCTCCACGCGATAGCTGTCCATGTCGATTGCTTCGAGTACGCCCTTGGACAGATCGTCCTCCTTGGGAGCGGGGAGCTTGGGGATGAGGAAGTTGAGGAAGATGGATAGCTTCTCCCACTGGGCACTGGCATACGGCAGGATGGCGCCGAGGAAGCTATACGTTCGCACGAATGCCTTCGCGTTTCCTTTGAACGCGACCTGCTGCTCCCCATCCAGCTGCTCGAGATACGCGGCGACGCACACGTCGAGAATCGGATCCAGTCGATCCCGATCTGCGCCGCCCAAGTACAGCGCGACGAGTCCTTCCACCTGGGCCGTGTCGTACACCTGCGCGCCGTCCAGCTCGGCCTTGAGGTCGTGCAGCTTGTTCGGGTCTGTCTCGGCGCTCAGAATCGTCGTGCGGTAGTACTCGGCGAACGACGCCTGAATCATTTCGGTGTCGTTCTGAAAGTCGAGCACGAAGGTGTCATGCTTCTGCGGATGCGCGCGGTTGAGCCTGGAGAGCGTCTGCACCGCCTTGATGCCGGACAGAGCCTTGTCCACGTACATCGTGTGCAATAGCGGCTCGTCGTAGCCGGTCTGGAACTTATCGGCCACAATCAGAAAACGATACGGATCGTCACGGAAGTTCTCCGGAATCTTGCCGCTCGGGAAATTGTTGAGCGACGCCTCGGTAACCTTGACACCGCCATAATCGTGCTCGCCGGAAAATGCGACGATCGCCTGATACGGACTATTGCGCTCCTTGAGGTAAGCGTTGAAGGCGTGATAGTACTGGATCGCGCGCTCGATCCCACTGGTCACCACCATGGCGCGCGCCTGTCCGCCGATCTTCTGCTTGGCCAGTACGTGATCATGGAAATGATCCACCATCATCTCCGCTTTCTGCCGGATCGCGTGCTCGTGCGATTCCACGTATCGGCGCAACTTCTTCGTCGCCTTGTCGACGTCGAACTCAGGATCATCCTCCACGGTTTTCATCAGCCGATAGTAGCTGGCCACCGGCGTGTAGCTCTCCAGCACGTCCAGGATGAACCCTTCCTGGATCGCCTGCTTCATGGTGTAACTATGAAACGGCCGGTGCTTGACCACGCCGCCGTCGGAGTACGCCTCGCCGAAAAGCTCCAACGTCTTGTTCTTGGGCGTCGCGGTGAAGGCGAAGTAGCTGGCGTTCGGGAGCATTTTGCGCGACTCCATGGCGCGGTTGATCGCGTCCTCAACGTCCTCGTCGTCTTCAGTTCCGTGCGCGCCCAGCGCCTCGTGCATCTTCGCTGTCGCGCGCCCGCCCTGGCTGGAGTGTGCCTCGTCGATGACGATTGCGAAGGTGCGGCCGTGGTGCTCGCTGCCGATGTCTTCCAGTATAAATGGAAACTTCTGGACGGTGGTGATGATGATCTTCTTGCCGTCTTGGAGAAACTTGCGCAATTGCGCCGATCCATCCGTCACTGCACCAACTACTGATGCCACCTGTGCTGATCGCTTGATGGTGTCGCGGATCTGTTTGTCCAGCACTCGGCGATCGGTGACTATGATAATGGAATCAAAAACCTCCGTGTCGTCCCGCGTGAGCCCGACGAGCTGATGCGCCAGCCACGCAATGGAGTTGCTCTTGCCGCTGCCGGCCGAGTGTTGGATCAGATAAGGTTGACCCGCACCGCGCGCTGCCGCATCCGCCAGCAGCTTGCGCACGACAGCGATCTGGTGATAGCGCGGGAATATCTGCGTCTGACGCTTCTTGCCGGTGCGCTCGTCCTGCGTCTCGACAATCTGTGCGTAGTTCTCCAGGATGTCCGTCAGTCCTCGGCGCGTCAGTACCTCTTTCCAGAGATATTCGGTCTTGAGACCACTCGGATTGGGCGGGTTGCCGGCGCCGTCGCTCCACCCCTTGTTGAACGGGAGAAACCACGACGCCTTCCCCTTGAGCTGCGTGCACATACGCACCTCCTGATCGTCTACCGCGAAGTGCACGGCGCAGTGGCCGAACTGGAACAGCAGCTCGCGCGGATCACGGTCGCGCCTGTACTGCTGCACAGCATCCTCGACCGTCTGCTTCGTCATACTGTTCTTGAGCTCGAACGTGGCGATCGGCAGGCCATTGATGAACAGGCACAGATCGAGCGAGTTCTGTGCGTCGTCCATGCTGTAGCGAAGCTGGCGCGTGACGCTGAAGACATTGGCGTCGAACAGCTCCTGCGCACGTGCGTTGCCGGAGGAGGCAGTGCCGTAGAACATGTCCACGGAAGCGGGCCCGTGCTTAATGCCTTTGCGCAGCACGTCGATCACGCCGCGCTTGGCGATATTGCCCTGCAGGCGCGCGAGGAACTTCTGCCTGGAGGGACCGTCGGTGGCGAGGGCAAGCTGTTCGACCACCTTGGGCTGTGTGGCATGCAGGAAGTCGAGCAGCTTCGCGAGGTCTACAGCGTGCGGACGGTCGTAGTCCTTTGGATTGCCAGCGACATAGCCGGGTGCGCCGTACGGAGCAGACGGCATGTGGACAGCAGCGGTGGCCGGTATGCTGCTCTTGTGTAGCCCAGTGAGTGAGGCAACGATCAGACTTTCGAGACCCTTCTCGCTGGTGTCGGTCGTCATGTTTCTGCCTCCGCGAGAGCGATGTCGAGGTCGGCGCCTTCGGCATCGGCATCGCTATCGGTAATAGATTCCAGATCGTCGAGCGACGCGGGCTCCTCGATCAGGGCAGGCAATCGTGCAGCCGCCTCGCGCACATCGAGCTTGCCGGTGACCACGTCGGCGACTAGGCGAGTGCGGTATTCGCTTAGACGCGCAATGCTAACTAGGACACCTCGAATTACTCTGTCCGACTGTTGCAGTTGGCGGTCTAGGAAGGATGCAATCCGAGTTTGCTCCTCAATGGGAGCCCAAGCCACAGGCTCAGGATGAAGGATGTTGCGATTGATGGTCGGATTAGCCGATCCGGTATCAAATCGCTTGAGGTCCATGTCTACAAGTAGGTAGTAGATAAATCTCGGAACGTTCCCGTTGAACTCTCTCACCCAGAGCGTTGTATCGTGAGCCCAATAGTCGCTCTGCACGTAATGCACGATCCCCACCGAGCCCTTTCGACCTACAACGACTCCCGGGCCTCGCGAACTCGCTCGATCGTGAAATGAGGAAATCCCGCCAGATGAAATAACAGGTATTTGCCCCTCTATTTGCTGCTGCTTGGTTATGTCAAATCCGCGCTGCAAAGTGATGCAGCGCCCTAGCGCGCGCACTTCCCAATGCTCCGGTACGTCTCCTATCCACTCCACACCCGACGACTTAAGGCGTACGTTGCAATCGAGACCACGGGCTACGGCGCGGTGGATGATCGCCTGCTTTTGCTCCTCCAACAGCTTGATCAGTTTCTGCTTGGCGTGGATGTAGCGCCCGATGCGCCCGTCGGCGTGATCGAGGAACCGGACAATGGCAGCCTGCTCACACGCCGACGGGCTAAGCGCATCTAGTCGGTTCAAATCGTCCGTATAAAGGCGAAGCCGGCTCTCCACGACGCCAGTGGAAACGGATTTGATGCGCGCCTTGTAGACAGGAGACCGGAGCAAATGATGGAAGTACCACGGCTCCGCACTTGCTCCGAATCTATAGACGCAGTAGGCGGGACTTGCGATTCCCGAAAACCGCGACACTCCCATACTACCGTTCCACGCCAGCATAATATTGACCACCAGATCGTCCGGCTGAACACACCTGTACCCTACCAGCGATTCAGCCCGAGTGTCAGGTTCGTCCAAACCGTCTGCTCGTGTACGCTGAGTGACGCCGGTGTATTGAGACACGCGCAGCAACTGCTCCGTGCCATGGACAGAACGGGCATCACGTTCCCGCAGGATGTACTTCAGCCGCCTCACTCCCCAGTGCTCCGGGATCTTTCCGAGCCACGGGATGCCCGAGTCTCTATACGCCGGATACGGTCGCAACTTCTCATTCATCGCGTCCCATCCGCCGCCTCGTACGCTTGGTTCGGGTGCTTGGGCATGTCGGGAATCGTATAACGCAGCTCGCCGGCCCGTAACATCTCGCTCAGGTACTTCGCCTTGAGATAGCGGGGATTGCGTCCCAGGAGCCTCGCCAGCTCCTCAGCAGAATACGCGCGATGGGAGCACAAGCGCCCGAGCAGATGCCGCATGGTGGCTTCGTCCGCATGCGGTCCAACCCCCGCCAAGGCAAGTAAAAGCGTGTCCGGGAGCTGGACCTTGAGATCGTCTCGCCGGTCGAGCTCAGCGCCGGCGTCCGGGCCACCTGCCGTAGCGCCTCGATCGGGCCGGAGCATGGTAGGTTGAGCACTGACCATGTCAGGTTCCGGCAGGCCCATGTCAGGTTTGCCGCCAGCCATACTGGACTCGGCTCTCTGGCCCGCTAGCGGTGCTCCGGCTCTGCCCAGGAATTGGTCGGCCGGTACGTAGTACGTGGCAGAACTCTGACCCCGCTTCTCCAACAGCCCCAACTCGCAGAGATGGCGCAGACCGGAGCTCGCCTTGAGCGTCTCCGCCGCTGTGAGGTCCCGGTAGGTAGCATTATCCACCGCCCCGACCTCCCGGACAAACATCAGGACTAGCTTCTCCTCCTGGCTCAGCCCCGGCACGCCTAGACCGTCCAACCACTGCAGGTCCTCCTCACCCAGGAAGTGATGAAGAAGTAGCCGGGCAGTGAATCGGTTAGCCTTGCGATCAGACTCAAAGGTGGGTGGCACGAGCTCCGCCTCACGCATGAGCCGCCGCATGGCTCGGATGCCTGTACCCTTGGTCTCGGCCAAATTCGTCTCATGGAACACCGCCGCAATGGTCGGGTTGCGCGCTTCGGAGCCTGGCTCCCCGAGACGATCGGGCGATTTTAGCGAGTAGCCAGGGTTCTGGATCTCGATCCGGTTAGAGTAGCGGATGATCTGAACCGCACCGTGCACACGGTAATCCCGGTGCATCACCGCGTTGACCAGTGCCTCACGTAACACCTGCCGGGGGAGGGAGGGAATGTCCCTCCGCTGCAGGCTCCCTTCCGGAAGACTGAACGCCTTCGGTAAATCATCTACGACCGCGGTCTCAGCTCGACGCACTGCCCGGATCAACGGACCGCGAATGTCGATAGTCGTGTAACGATTGTCCGGATCTGGCACCCACTCGTTACCCTGGACGCGGATGTAGTCGATCCGCATCATGCCGTAGAAACGTCGCAGCGCTAGCGTGGTCCCGAACAGGAGAATTCCGGCAACTGTGGGCCGTACCTCGCCGTCGGCGTCGCTCGCGCAGTTGAGCGACCGGAGCAGGTCCTCGTCACCGTACCGCAGCTCCTCAGCACCCGGCGACACTTCACGTCGCATCGCGCGGTATTCCTCAATGGCATCAACATCGATGTCGCTCCACCGTGCTCCGCCACAAAGATCGGCGTCATACGGAGAGCGCCGGCGTGCCTCGTAGAGGACCTGGAGATCGTCTTCCGTACAAGTCTGATCCGTAGCGCCAATACGCCGGAAGGCGCCGCCGGGAAGTCCGCGCCCTTTGAGAAATACTGGCTTCTCACCAGGCGCGGCCTCAAACACACGCACGTGCAGCACCGTTCGCCCCTCGATCGACACGGGAGTGATCTGCGGGCGCAGCGGCCGATTGAAGGCGGAAGCGCACTGGCTCGCTAGATCGTCTGCTACGTTCTCCGCATTCGCAATTCCCGAAGGCTTGTATGCGGGTGGGTCGAACAGATCCCCGATGTCGGCCTGTGCCACTCCGAGCAGAAGGTGCCCGCCGTCAAGACCCGGTTCGTTCGTGAAGGCACACACGGTTTCGAGTACCGACCGGCCGATCTCCGAGGCGGCCTTCGCCTCAATCCTCGAGTGCTCACCGTGTACGCTCAGCTCAGTGAGCAGTTCCGCTACTTTCTGTTCCGCTGTAATCACGCGCTTCCTATAATCTCCGCCAACAACCCGTCCGTCTCTCGTTCGACTGCAAGAATATCCGCCCGGATCTCCTCCAGAGTTCTCATCGGTTGCGGCTTGTAAAAATATCGCGTGAAGCTGATCTCGTAGCCGACGCGCGTGCTGCTCTCGTTATACCACGCGTCGGCGACGTGGGGCAGCACCTCGCGACGGATGAATGCCTCGATTCCACCGGGTTCGAGTAGCGGTACTTGCTCCGTATCGCGCAGCTCGGGATCGGGCTCATACTCCACGACGCGGATCTTTCCGTTTACGATTGCCTCGAATCGGCCGCGCAGTGGATCGGGAGCGGTGCCAATCCTGTGCACCTTTCGGATTGCTGGCGACGCGGACTCGTCGCGCTCGCCGCCGCGGAGTGTCTTGATTTCCTTGGCCGAGTACTCACGACTTGACTCGACATCTTTCACTCGCAGCGGTCGCTCCACTGTCACGTTCCAGTAACCGAACGCCCGGTTGTCGAAGATCTTGGACTGCTCCGTCTCCTGGAACGCCGAGAACGCGTCCCAGACCCGTACGATGTCTTGCTCCGATAACTCGCAGTTCTTCTTGCCGAGGTTCTTCCGCAACGGCCGGAACCACTGCATGGCGTCGATGAGTTGAACCTTGCCCTTGCGATGCTCCGCCTTGCGATTGGTCAACACCCAGATATATGTCGCGATCCCGGTGTTGTAGAACATGTTGAGCGGCAGCGCCACGATCGCTTCAAGCCAGTCGTTCTCGATTAGCCAGCGGCGGATGTTGCTCTCGCCCTGGCCTGCGTCGCCGGTGAACAGCGCCGACCCGTTGTGCACCTCGGCGATGCGGCTGCCTAATGGTGTGTCGGTCTTCATCTTCGCCAGCATGTTGGCGAGGAAGAGGAGCTGCCCGTCGCTGGAGCGCGTGATCAGTTTGAGCTCCGGGTCGCCCGCGTGCTGTGTCACGAAGCGCGGATCGGTGATGGAGCCCTTGCCGCCCATCTTCTCCTGGTCCGTCTTCCAGCTCTTGCCGTATGGCGGGTTGGACAGCATGAAGTCGAACTGACGTGACGGAAATCCGTCGTGCGACAGTGTCGACCCATGCCGAAAGTTCTCCGCTTCCGCGCCTTCCCCTTTCAGGAGCAGGTCAGCCTTTGTGATGGCATACGTCTCAGCGTTCACCTCCTGGCCGAAGAGATGAATGGCAACTTCCTTGTCATGCTTCCGTGCTAACTGGTGCAGCGCATCTTCCGCGACGGTGAGCATTCCGCCCGTTCCGCAGGCGCCGTCATAGACCAGATATGTACCGGACTGGATCTGATCTGCGATGGGAAGAAAGATCAGATTGGCCATCAGCTTCACCACGTCGCGCGGCGTGAAGTGTTCGCCGGCCTC
>JBPCNJ010000335.1:0-5257 GCA_051001375.1 Gemmatimonadaceae bacterium | reverse complement strand
GTCGGCCGCTTCGATGACACCGATCTCACGCCGCGTGGGAGAAAACAACTCTAGGACACTCATGCTCTTCTGCAGCACAGCTCTTTCCTGGGAGAAGTGAGTGAGACCTGTTGGACGCTGCAGCTCGGCAACCTGAGCGCCTTGCGTCCCGTGGAGGTGCGGTGTGGAAGTCAGGATCGACCTCCCTCTTGCGCGGCGGCGGATGCGGGACGATACTAGGCCTGCGTTGAAAATGCTAGAACGCAGTTCCACAATTTGCAACTTCATCCTGCCGCGGCCTTAACCACGCACGGCTGGACGCACGACGCTCGGCAGCGATTCTCTATCCATGGGAGAAACCGTGTTCGTTGCTAATTCCTACCGCTCCGCCGTACCGCGACCGCGCAGCCGTTCCCCAATGCGGCGCGCGCGAGGCTACTGACCCGCCGCAGAGTAACACGACTGGCCCCTCCTCACACCATCAGGACACATGGACATGATTGCTGATCAGTTTCGCCTCATAGGACGTAGCGCGGTTGGCGCGTTCGTGCTGCTGGCGTCCTCGGCCGGTATGGCGGCCGCGCAGACGGGAAGCCTCAACGGCCGAGTTACAGCGCAAGGGAGCAACCAACCAATTCCCGAAGTCCGCATCACCGTAGTCGGGACGAACCTGGCCGCGGCAACGACCGCGGAAGGGAGATACACGATTCGCAACGTACCCGCGGGCACGCACGTGCTGCGTGTGCTTCGCATTGGGTACGCGGAGCAGACGCGGTCCGTCCCGGTTGCTGCAGGCCAGTCGGTAACGACCGACTTCTCCCTGCAGCCGGTCGCCACGCAACTGGAGGGCGTTGTTACGACGGCCACGGGGCAGCAGCGCGCCGTCACGGTGGGCAACTCCATCGCCCAGGTCAACGCGGCAGCGGTCGTCGCGACCCGCGCCGTCGCTAACGTCGGGGACCTGCTCACCTCACGCGCACCCGGCGTGTTGGTGATTCCAGGCACACAGACGGGCGCGGGCACTCGCATCCGTATCCGAGGTACGAGCTCACTGTCGCTTACCAACAACCCGATCTACATCGTGGATGGAGTCCGCGTCGAAGGTACCACGGGCTCCTCGACGATCAGCGTCGGCGGTACCCTGCCGGCTCGCGTGAACGATCTCAATCCCGAGGAGATCGAGAACATCGAGGTCGTGCGTGGCCCGTCGGCCGCGACGCTGTATGGCACCGACGCCGCGAACGGCGTCATCGTCATCACGACGAAGCATGGCAGCGTCGGCCGCCCGCAACTGACCTACTTCACCGAGCAGGGCGCGCACGTGGATCGGAACGACTACCCTACCGCGTACCGCGCCTGGCGGACCGGCACGACGTCCACCACGAATTCCACCACCGCCAACACCGTGCAGTGTTTTCTGACCCAGAGCGCCGCTGGTGTGTGCATGCAGGACAGCGTCACGAGCTACAACCTGTACAACGATCCGGACGCAACGCCGAACGGCGTCGGCTACCGACAGGCGCACGGTCTGCAGTTGGGCGGCGGCTCCCAGGCGCTGCGTTACTTCCTGCACGGCGAATGGGAAGGCGAGAACGGGGTCCTCACGGTCCCCGAGTTTGATCAGCGATATCTCGCCGCGCACGGCCGCGCACTCCTCCCGGAGGAGCAGAGCCCGAATCACCTCGGCAGGGTGACGGCTCGCGCGAATTTCAACATGGCATTGTCGCGCCAGGCAGACATCGCGTTCAACACCGGCTACATCTCGCAGAAGCTGCGACTACCAACGAGTGACGACTCCGGCATCAACGGCGTCGCGGGCAACACATATGGTGGCCCCGGCTTCAAGTACAACGTCAACGCGGCCGGCGACACGCTGTTCGGATATCGCGCGTTCACTCCGCGCGATGTGTATCAGACGAACAGCACCCAGGCCATTCAGCGCGTCATTACTTCGGCCAACGGGAACTGGCGGCCGACCACGTGGCTGGCCGCGCGGGGCAACTTCGGCGTGGATTACATCAACCAAACGGACACCCAGCTCTGCCGTTTCGCCGCCTGCCCCGATCTGGGGGGCGACAGCCGGCTCGGTTTCAAGGTCGATAACCGCACTAACTTCTTCACCTACACCGCCGACGGCAGCGCCACGGCCACGCGCCGGCTTTCGGACGCTCTCGAGTTGAAGACGACGGCGGGCGTACAGTTCACGCGTATCCTGTCCGATCGCAACGGCGCGACCGGCATTCGCCTGTCACCCGGCGCGACGACGATCAGCGGGGCCGGGCAGCTTTCGGCCGATGAGACAACCAGCGAGAGCCGCACGTTGGGCGCCTTCGTGGAGGAACGCGTCGCGTTGAATGACCGGTTGTTCCTCACCGGCGCTGTCCGCTCGGATCGCAACAGCGCCTTTGGCGCCAATTTCAAGACGGTCTTCTACCCCAAGCTCGCGCTGTCGTGGGTCGCGTCGGACGAGCCATTCTTCCCGAAGCCAAGCTGGCTGAACCAGCTTCGGCTGCGCACCGCGTACGGTGCCTCTGGCGTGCAGCCCGGTACCATCGATGCCGTGCAGTACTTCTCGGCAGCGACCACGCGCACCGAGAGTGGTGATTCACCCGGTCTTGTTTTCAGCACACTCGGCAACCGGGATCTGAAGCCGGAGCGCTCGTCCGAGTTCGAGGCCGGTGTGGACGGCACGTTCTTCAGCAGCCGCCTCACCACCGAGCTCACGTACTACCACAAGTCGTCCAGGGATGCGCTCATCAGCCGCATCCTGCCGCCGTCGCTTGGCACAGGGGCGACGGCGCGTTTCGAGAACCTCGGCGAAGTGCGCAACACCGGGTGGGAAGCGCTGGTCACGGCGCAGCTCGTTCAGCGCGCCGGGTTCGGCTGGGACGTGACATTCAACGGGTCCACGAACAACAACAAACTCGTGAGCCTCGGCGGGGTGCCTCCGCTAGTCGGCACGACGATCCAGCAGCGTGAGGGCTATCCGCTCAATGGCTGGTGGTCGCGCCCGCTGATTGGCTACGAGGACAAGAACAAGAACGGAATCATCGAATACAATAAGGACGTGACACTGAGCGAGGTTATCGTTGGCGACACGGCGGCGTTCCTCGGTTACTCCAGCCCGAGAGTCGAGGCCGCATTGACCAACGGCTTTGAGTTTTTCCAGCGCCGCTTCCGCCTGGGTGCGATGATCGACTACAAGGGCGGCCACAAGCTCTACAACAACACCGAGCGGATCCGGTGCGCAAGCCGTAACAACTGCTCGGGCCTGGTAAATCCGGCCTCGTCGCTGTTCGAGCAGGCGCGTACAGTCGCGGTGCGCGAGACTCCCAGTCGCACTGTCGCGGGCTTTATCGAGCCCGGCGATTTCATCCGCTTCCGCGAACTCAATCTCACTTTCACGGCTCCCGGGCAGTGGACCGCTCGGGCGTTTCACGGCCAGAGCCTGACCCTCACTCTCGCGGCCCGCAACCTCGGCATCCTCTGGACAAAGTACAAGGGAGTGGACCCAGAGGCGTTCGGCACCACGGGCAATGCTCCCTCGGAGTTCCAGGCGTTCGGGCCGCCGACATATTACGTGGCCCGCTTTTCCCTCGGCTTCTAGGATGACACTTCGAATGACTTCACACATGACAGCACGTTCGCGCCACTCCCGGTTGCGCCGGGCAGCTTCGGCAGCATCACTCGCGGTCGTGGCTGCGGGCACGCTCGCACTGGCCGCCTGCAACGTCAGCGAGGTTCTGAGTGTCAAGGACCCTGACATCATCAACCCGAACGACGTACAGTCGGCGGCCGGAGCATCCGCGGTGCGCCTCGGCGCGCTCGGACGACTCAACGCCGCGACGAGTGGTGGGAGCAGCGGCTCGGAAGGTCTCTTCCTTCTCAGCGGACTGCTCGCCGATGAATGGATCAACGGGGATTCATTCATCGCCAGGCAGGAGGTTGACCAGCGCGTCATCACTCCGCAGAACAATTTTCTGACCGACGTTGACCGATTGTTAAACCGCGCGCGGCTATCGGCTGGGCAGGCTGCGGCGCTGCTCAAGCAATACAATCCCACCGGCCCTGTCGCTGACGTGGCCGAGATGTATTTCGTTCAGGCGTATGTCGAGGACCTGATAGGCGAGCATTACTGCAATGGCCTCATCCTCAGCAGCGTCGTCGATGGGGTGGAGCAGTACGGCTCGCCGATCACCACGCAGGCGGCATTCGAGCAGGCGCTCGCGCACGCCGACAGCGGCCTGGCGCTCCTCACCGGGAGCTCGGCGGCGGATGCGAAGGTGCGTAATGCGCTGCTGGTGACGCGGGGCCGGATTCTGCTCAACCTGGACCGCCCCAAGGACGCGGCACTGGCGGTTGCCGGGGTGCCGACGAACTTCACGTACCAGATGCTACACTCGCAGTCCACCAACGACAATCAGATCTGGGTGTACAACAATGTCGCGCGACGTTACAGCGTCAGCACGAACGAGGGCACCAACGGTCTGAACTTCGCGACCGCGAAGGATCCACGCATCCCCGTGTGCACGGGCGGGGACGCGGCGTGCAAGGCGATCGGAGTCACCTCGAAGACGCGGGACGACCTGACGCAGCCCTTGCTCGTGCAGATGATCTGGCCCGCGCGCGACAACC
This sequence comes from Gemmatimonadaceae bacterium, assembly GCA_051001375.1. Classification (GTDB taxonomy): domain Bacteria; phylum Gemmatimonadota; class Gemmatimonadetes; order Gemmatimonadales; family Gemmatimonadaceae; genus Fen-1247. The sequence goes on along the minus strand of JBPCNJ010000335.1, from coordinate 643 downwards.
CCGTGACGATCGTTAGCGGTGTCGAGGCGCGGCTGATCGAGGCTGAGGCGGCGTACAGGGTGGGGAACTATCCGCTGTTCATCCAGAAGCTCAATCAGCCTCGTACCGAGGGCGGTGTGGCGGGGCTGCCGGCGACCCTGACCGATCCAGGGACGGACGTGGCCCGGGTGAATTTGTTATTCCGTGAGCGTGCCTTCTGGCTGTTCTCGACCGGCCACCGGGTGGGTGACCTGCGCCGCCTGATCAAGTACTACAAGCGGCCGGCAGAGGCCGTCTTCCCGACGGGTGCATGGCATAAGGGCGGCCAGTACGGCACTGACGTGAACTTCCCCGTCCCGCAGGCCGAGCAGAACAATCCGAACTTGCCGGCCGGACAGTCCTGCACCGATCGCAACGCATGAGAACTCCAGCATCGCCGAGCTGCTTTATGATGCGCATTACCGCCATGCGAGTGACCTCTCGGCGATGCTGGCTGATACTTACCACCCCGCTCCTCCTCTGGGGCTCCACGGTTGCGGAGGCCCAGACGGGCGCGCCCGGCGACATCGTGCGCCATGTCGAGGTGCGGCGCACGACGCACGGCGTGCCGCACATACGGGCTGACAACCTGGAAGCGGCGGCGTACGCGCTGGCGTACGTACAG
>JBPCNJ010000334.1:0-3212 GCA_051001375.1 Gemmatimonadaceae bacterium | reverse complement strand
TCGGAAGCGCGTCGCCAGTTCAGTCGTCGCAAGGGGATGTGGTGAGCTCGGATGCAGCAACGCGCGCCGAAGATGGACGCAGCCGTACCGGACTCCTTGCGATGGGCGGAGTGCAGTGGCAGGTTCGGCGCACGGCCGTTTTCGGTCAGATCAGCTCAACGTCACGCAACGGCGGCTTTCTTATAAACAAGCCGATCACGATGTTGGCGGGCGGCGTGCGATATAATTTCGGCAGCTCGATCGAACGGTAGGGCGACCAACGGTCGTCCTCGCAGGGCCGCCCTACAAGCCGCGCCCGAACGTCATCGGGTTTTGGAGACGTACTCGTTATCGCGCACGATCCAGCGCAGTGGCCAGTCGGCCGCTCGGGTGATGCCGATGCGAGGGGTGATCTCGACGGCAGCATCGTCGTAGTGGATACAGTCGCGCACGACCAGGCGACCGCGTTGGAGTGGCAACCGGTTCATGGTTCCGTCGATGCCCAGCGCGAGACACAGCTTCCCGGGACCGTTGGTCAGATCGCGGTCCCGAGAGACCTTGGGGCGGCGGTCGCGCATCAGCGGAACGCCCTCAAGTGGCTCCAGCGCCCGAACGAGTACGGCGCTCGGTAGCCCAGCGGCGCGCGTAACGGCGTTAAAGCACCAGTACATACCGTAGATGAAGTAGACGTAAGCGATGCCAGGAGCGCCGTATAGCGGCGCCGTGCGCTCGGTGTGACCGGCGACTGCGTGGCAGGCGGCATCGTGCTCACCGAGGTACGCCTCGGTCTCCACAATGATGCCGCTGGCGGTACCGTCGTCCGTGGTACACTGCAGCACCATGCCGAGCATCTCGCGCGCGACCAGTTCCGTTTCACGTGCGTAAAAGCTCGCGGGGACGATCCCGCCCCGTTTGACACGGTTCAGTGCGGCATTGTTGGCCATGCACGTGACGGAAGCATTCACCGCGCCAGGACGAGCCCATGTACCAAACCATGAAACTCTTTCTTACATCCTGCTGGTCCTGCTAATCCTGTCTCGAGTATTTCGGACAGGATTAGCAGGATTACAGGACCATCAGGTCACGCGCCCTTAGTGACGCTCATTCGGCTGCTCGCTTCTTTGGAGCGGCTTTCTTCCGCGTGGTCTTGGCAGCCGAAGCAGGCTGCTGGGGCTGGTCCGGCTGGTGCGGCTGGTCAGCTGCGCGCGGCGAAGCGGCCTTGGTTGTGGTCTTCTTCGCGGCGGTAGCCTTACGAGGTGGACGCGAGGGCTTCGACGCGGTCGTTGTAGCGGAGGGATCCGCGGTTGGCTCAGGCGTACTCGGTGCGGGCTGGCGCTGCTGCGTTACCTCGCGTTCCGGCAGGTCGTGCGTGCGCTGGGTCTCGACTGGAGCGGACGCTGCCGGCGCCGGCTGAACCGTTGCGGGTGTCGGTGTATCAAAATCGACGACGCCGACCGAGAGCAGGTCGAGAGTGATCGGGGCCTTGGCCGGCTGTGCGCGACCACCTCGCGGCGGCGCACCTCGCTGACCCATTCCACGTGGCGCGGGCGGGGCTGTTGCACGCGGGGACAGGATCGCGTTGGCTGTTTCGGCCGCGCCTAGCTGCTCAGCGATAGGATCCGCGGCGATCGCCGAGCTGACTTCGTAATCGTTGCCGCGCCGCCGGAGGTCGATGACATCGGCGTCGTGCGCGTCCATCAGAATGCGGTTGAAGTTGCGCTCGCTCAAGCTCTCGCTGTCGCGGCCCAGGATCTCGCGTGCAACGCGACGCACCTCGCTCGCGCGGGCGGGAACACCGCCAGCGGTCGCCTGACTGACGGCATCGCGCATGAGATTGAACGCGTCGTCGCGAGTGAGGCGCATTCCGCCGAGGCCGATGGCGCCAGTTTCCGCCGCCATCTCGGCGGCGACTGCTTCAGCAACGGGCGCACTGCCGCGCGGCTCGGCTCCGGACAGGCCACGTTCGGTAGCTTCGGGCGGCGTTGGTGTGATAAACGGAGCGGCGGGTGGCGCCGGCAGCTCCGCGTCGGACAACTGCTCGGCCGTCGGCCCGGTTGGACGCTCTGTTTCTGTTGTCTCGGTTGTCTCGGTTGTCGCGGCTGTCGCGGCTGTCGCGGCTGCCACGTCGGTTTCGGCGGGGGCTTCGACGCGCGGACGGCGCTCCTCCCGGTCCCGGCCCCGACCACGACCACGGCGGCCACGATCACGGTACTCGCGCGGCTCTGGAGCTGATTCTGGAGCAACAACTGAGGCACTGCCTGACGCGTCACCAGCAACTGCCTCTTCGTCGACCATCGCGCCGGACTCGCTCGACATCGATGCGCCTGTAGAGGCGGTGGCTGACGAAGAAGATGGCTTGGCCAGATCTACTTCGAGCTGGCCGTTCTCCATCTTCTGCGCGCTCAGGATGCCCCGATGCGACGCTTCCTGGACGAAGCGCGTGAACTTGGACATGCCAAGGTTCTTTTCGTCGAAGGAGCTATCGATCTGCTGCATCACCTGCTTGAGGCGGTCGGCGCGCATGACGTCGCCGTTTCGCTTCATGCGCAGAACGGCCTCGCCCGCGAGCTCCCACGGATCCCACTTCGCGACTTCTTCCTCGCGCGCGTTGACCAGCCCCGCAAGTGCGTTGTAGCTGTAGTACTCGTCGCAGTTCTGAACCAGCAGGTCGCTGGATGACTCGCGAATACCGACGCCGATGACGTACTTGCCGTACTCCTTGAGCTTGATGACTAGGCTGGAGAAATCGCTGTCGCCGCTCAGGAGGATGAAGGTGCCGATCTCAGGACGCGTAAAGACGAGCTCGAGCGCGTCGATGGCGAGGCGAATATCGGTAGCGTTCTTCTTGGACGAGCCGTAAGCGGGGGCGAATATCAGGTCAATGGACGATTCCGCGAGCGGTACGATGTATTGCGGGTATCGCCGCCAGTCGGCGTATGCGCGCTGGACGGATACCTTTCCCTTTACGATGTCGGAGGAAAGGAGATTGCGCAGCTCAGCGTTGAGGTCTGAGCGGACGCCCATCGTGACGTTGTCGAAGTCGATGAGGAGGGCGGCGTTGGGCGCGTGGAACGGCGTCGCGGATCCTGAGGTGAGTGCGGCCGAACTTAGAGCGGCGGCCTGCGGGCCGCGGTGAACCGGTGCGACGGGCCCGCGTGGGGGCACCGGAAGCCGGTTGTGGCGTGGTGGCATTCCTTTCGGTTGTGAGTTTTCCAGCGGCGCGACTTCAGGTG
>JBPCNJ010000333.1:0-7116 GCA_051001375.1 Gemmatimonadaceae bacterium | reverse complement strand
GTCCATGTGGTTCACGGCATGCGTGAGCACGGGATCGTCCAACTCGCTGTCCCGAAGCAACTCGATCCATCCACTCAGACTTGAAAGGGGCGTACCCAGTTGATGCGCGGATTCTCGCGCCATTCCGGCCCAGATTTGCTCGCGGTCAGCGCGACCACGCGTGAGCAACGCATAGATCCCCGCCAGCAGGAACATCGCCACGAGCACCGCCTGCAGCGCTGGCACCACGCGCAAGCCGTCCACTAGGCGCGTGTTTCCGTAGTACACGGTGCCAACGCCGGGCTCCATGATTGGGCGGTTCTCACTCGCCAGCTCGCGCGCGTACGTGCGCTCGCGCGCTCGATTTCCCTCGACTCCACTCGGCAAATTGGCGGACGCGGTGACGTTACCACGAGTGTCCGTCACGATTACCGGTACGCCCGATTCGCGGATCGTCAGCGATAGATCCTGCAACGCAGTGGTGGCCGCGTCGGGGTTAGGATCGGTGAGTCCGTCGTATACGCGCGCATACATTTTTCCGACGCGCGATGCTTCGACACGCAAGTCCGTGACGACGCCGCGCATGTAGATGACGTACCACGTGAGCAGCAGAACGACGCCGGCAACCACGGCCCAGAGTGGCGCGCTGCGTCGCACGCGCTACTTGATGACCGCTGCGCCGAAGTACGGCTCGAGCGCCCTGGGCACGGTAACGCTGCCGTCCGCCTTTTGATGCTGCTCCAGAAGCGCGGCGATTATGCGCGGAAACGCGAGCCCCGACGCGTTGAGTGTGTGCACGAAGCGTGGCTTTCCGCCCGCAGTCGGTCGGTAGCGAATGTTGGCGCGACGCCCCTGAAAATCCATGAAGTTGCTCGAGGACGACACCTCCAACCACTTCCCCACCCCGGGCGCAAATACTTCGAGGTCGTACGTCTTCGCGCTCGCAAAACCCGTGTCGCCGGCGGCCAACAACAGCACACGATACGGTAGCTCGAGCAGTTGCAGAATACGTTCGGCATGCGAGGTGATGAGCTCGTGCTGCGCCGCAGACTCATCAGGAAGTGAGTAGCGCACCAACTCGACCTTATCAAACTCGTGCACGCGCAGCAGTCCGCGTGTGTCCTTGCCGTGCGCGCCAGCTTCACGCCTGAAGCACGGCGAGTACGCGACGAACGCACGCGGAAGCTCCGCCTCGGTCAGAATCTCATCGCGATACAGGTTCGTCACCGGAACCTCCGCCGTCGGAATGAGAAAAAGATCCTCGTCCTTTAGCGCATATTGCTCGTCCTCGAACTTGGGGAATTGCGCCGTCCCAATCATCGATGCGCGATTGACCACAGCCGGCACCCATGTTTCCTCATACCCGTGCTGTTGCGTGTGCGTGTCCAGCATCAGGTTCATCAGCGCCCGGAGAAGCCGCGCCCCCCCACCGCGATATACAATGAATCCCGAGCCCGCGACCTTGGCCCCACGCTCCAGATCCAGAAAGCCCAGCCGAGCACCGATCTCCCAGTGCGGCACGGCGGAGCCAGCCTCGCGAGGATCGCCCCAGGTACGCTGCACAACGTTGTGCTCCTCGCCACCGGCGGGAACCTCCGGCAGCGTTGCGTTTGGAAGCTGGAGCATCAGCGACGACAGCTCGTCCTCGATCGCGGTCAGGCGAGCGCCGAGCGCGCTGATCTCGTCGCCCATCGCGCGGCCCTCTGCCACGGAATCGGACGCGTCCTTGCCGGCCCGCTTCTGCTCCGCAACGCGCTGAGTGAGGGCGTTGCGCGCTGCCTTTGCGTCGTCAGCGCACTGGACCACGGTCCGCCGTTCGGCATCCAGCGCCACCGCCCGGTCGACGAGTGGGGCGCTGCCGTCCAGCATCTGGCGCCGCGCGAGCGTGTCGCGAAGCGCGTCCGGGCCCTCGCGCAGAAGACGTAGATCGTGCATCGCTACTTGCTCGGCAAGCCGGGTAGGAATGACTTGTAGCCGCAGTTTGGATCCACCGTTTGGCGCAGATAGATCGCGCGCGTCGTTGCGGGCTTCACGCTATCGATGACGATCTTGGCATAGATGTGTGGTGATGGCGTCAGGAGACACGCCTGCGAGGCCGTGGAGCGGGCAGCGAGCACGACAAACGCCTGACCCGGACTGACTACAAGGGCAGTGTCCGGCCTGTAGTACCCGTTGGGCGCCACCGTAATCGCGTCGAAGCTCAACGGGCTCGTCTGAATGCCTACCGAAGGAACGTTCCCCCTCAGTGGGCTCACGACTACGCGCGCGGGACTGACCACAGTTCTGCCCTGTGGATCAAAATCGAAGGCAATGTCGAACGAAGCTGACGCGTCCACTCGAACGGTCGATCGGAGAGAGACGGCAAGACCGCTTGGAAGGCTGGCTGGAGTGCCGCTCAGGGCGTACGCGACGAGCGTGTCGGTGGTCACCGGCAGGGTCGCGTAAATGGCGGTGTTGTCTTTGCAGGCGGCGAGAGAAACAGCAGCCGCGACCGCAGCGGCAGATAAGCGTCGTAACATTCGCTTGAGCGGAGCGGTTGAGATGAGCCGGGCGCGCGAACCGCGGAAACGCGACCCCTGCTGGATATATCCTACAGCTATGCTAGGGACAGCCTCGTAGAATAGCCCCCGCGACGGTACTTTTCAACGCATGCCCACTTTACGCGAGCTGACCGACGCTATCCGGAGCAGGCCGGGGGTGCAGGAGGCAGTGATCCTCGGTGACGACGGACTGGTGATCGAAACGCACGGTTCCATGCAGAGCCAGGCGGAGTCACTGGCAGCGCGAGTCCCTGCCTTCGCGGTGGCCGCACGTCAGCTAGGACAGGCTGCCGACGCGGGCGACACGCAACTTGCCCTGCTCGAGTTCGAACGCGGCTACGGCGTAGTTTTGAGTCTGTCGTCCCAAGCAATGCTTTTCGTGGCGGCTTCGCGCGAGGTGAATCTTTCGGACCTCTTGTTCGACCTTCGTCGTCATCGCTCGGCGATGGCAGCGCTCGTCTAGCGCAGGGCAGCGCTTCGATGCCCGACCAGATGGAGCAGCGGCGCAGCGTTCTCGTGGCCGATGACGAGTCGCACATTGGCCGCATCATCAAAATGAAGCTGGAGCACGGCCCGTTCGATGTTACCCTCGTGTACGACGGCAAGGAAGCGGCTGACGCCCTTCGGTCCAGCCCAACGGGGTATGACCTGGTGGTACTTGATCTGATGATGCCGGAGTTGTCCGGGCTCGGTGTTCTCGAGGTGTTACGCACCGAAATGCGGAGCAATATCCCCGCGATAATCCTCACTGCGGCTGGCGAGGGCGATCAGGAGAAATCCGCAATGGACACAGGCGCGACTGCATTCGTCACAAAGCCGTTCAGTCCGAAAAAATTGTACGCGCTGGTCGCGCGCCTCACGGGAGTCGACGGAGCCGAAGAGGGATGAGTGTGACCGGTGAGCGGTGGGCGGTTGTGCTCGCCGGAGGCGTGGGCTCGCGCTTCTGGCCGCTGAGCACGGCGGAGCGGCCGAAACAGTTACTGGCTCTGGTGGACGATAGATCGCTGCTCGAAAACACGCTCGACCGGCTGGCGCCGCTCGTTCCGGCCGAGCGCACGTTGGTACTTACGAGCGCGTCACTCGTAGGCCCAATTTCGAGCGCACTCCCCTCCCTGCCGGTTGACAACCTCCTCGCCGAGCCGCGACCGGCCGGAACAGCAGCCGCGTTGGCGTTCGCTGCATCAGTGATAGCCGCGCGTGCCGGCGACGATGCCGTGATGACGTGCGTTCATGCCGACTGGGCGATTGGCGATCCGGACGGCTTCAGAGCCACGTTGTCGCATGCCGCAGACGTGGCCGCGCGAGAGCACGGACTTGTCACCGTGGGCATCGTCCCGACGCGCCCCGACCCTGGTTTCGGTTACATCGAGCCCGGTGCTCCGATGCAATGCGGCGATGCACGGCGCGTGTCGCGCTTCGTTGAGAAGCCAAGTCGCGAGCGCGCCGCCGAAATGGTTGCGAGCGGATATCTGTGGAACTCAGGAATATTCGTCTGGCGGGTCAAGGATTTTCTGGACGAAGTGCGAGCGCACACGCCAGAGATCGCCAGCGCGCTCGTGGAAATGGACGGCGCGCCGGACTCGGCCGAACGCTTCTTCGCGGCAGCGCGATCCCTCTCCGTTGATGTAGGTGTACTCGAGCGAAGCGCATGCGTGTACGTCATCCCTGGCGATTTTGGGTGGGACGATGTCGGAACCTGGGCGGCACTGCACCGCGTTCGCACCGCCGACGCGTCGGGCAACGTTGCGAGCGGCGCTGTCCACGCAGCGGAATCGTCCAACAACGTCGTGCACGCTGAGCAGGGTGCGGTAGTGCTGTATGGAGTTTCTGATCTGGTGGTGGTCGCCCGCGAAGGACTGACCGTCATCACAACACGCGAGAAATCGGCCGATCTCAAGTTGCTCATAGCGTCGCTCCCCAGCGCGATTGCGAGTAGCTCATGACACGGCTGTACATGTATGACGACGCCATCGCGCGTAACTTCGAGCCGTTCAGTGTCACACGGCCGGTATCCGAGCTGCGCGCGGGAGCTGAGGTAATTCGAAAGCGCTGGGAGCGCACCACGGCTGGGCGCGCGCGCGCGTTCATCTCATCGCCAGCGCTGTGCGATTTTGAAGAGTTCGACGCGCCCCACGCACTGGAGCCGGCGACGACCATTCCGGCCGGATCGATCGTCGCGAACTCTCGCTGCGTGATTTCTCTCAGTGAAGTACTCGCGACGGGTGATTCAATCTGGACGTGCGAGGGGAAAGTCTGCGCCATACGCCTCACCGCTGACCTTGCGCCTGACACACTTGCCGATGGCTCGCGCGCTCTGGACGACATGGCTCACGACGCGTCGCGGCGAGCGTTGGTGGGACGCTGGGTGGACGCTGTCTGGGACTTCATCGGGCAGCTCTCTCCGCAGCTCACGGAGGACATCGGCGCACTCGCGCCCTCCGTCAGCGTAACGACACTGATGCACGATGCGATCGGGTCGCACGCGTTGACCGTAGAGGACGGCGCGCTCATAGAGCCGTACGTGATCTTCGATGTCACCGCCGGTCCGGTCATGGTGCGTCGCGGCGCGTCCATCGCCGCGTTCACCCGGTTGATCGGACCCTGCTACATCGGCATCGATTCCGTGATCGTGGGCGACCGCATCGCGAATTGCTCCATCGGCGACACATGCAAGGTGCGTGGTGAGATCAGCTCCTCCATCGTGCTCGGCCACTCCAATAAGGGGCACACCGGCTTTGTCGGTCACTCGTACCTCGGCCGATGGGTAAACCTGGGCTCCGGAACGACCACCAGCAATCTGAAAAACACGTACGGTACCGTGCAGCTCTGGACGCCGCAGGGATTGAGGGAAACAGGTCAGCAGTTTCTCGGAACTCTCTTCGGTGACCACGCCAAAACGGGCATCGGCACCATGCTGACCACGGGTACCGTGCTCGGTGCCGGCGCTAACGTATTTGGAACGGTAATGCCACCCAAGTACGTGCCACCGTTCGCCTGGGGAGAACGCGAGCCATACGCCGCATTTGCCCGCGCCAAGTTCCTGGACGTGGCCGAACGGGTCATGTCACGCCGGCACGTGACGCTGGGCGAACGTCAGCGGCGACATCTTGCGCGGATCCATTCCGCACGCGCGCCTGTGACCGCCCAGGGCGCTGCCGGGTAGCAACGACCATGCGCATGTGGGTACTCGGATCCGGCAGCCGCGGCAACTCGGTGCTCATTGAGGCGGCAGGTTCGCGCATCCTCATCGATGCTGGCTTTGCACCGCAACTCCTGATCGAACGGATGCGCGCCGCCGATGTTGCGCCCGAGTCAATCGGGGCTGTGGTAGTGACGCACGAGCACGTGGACCACGTTCGCGGCGTCCGCGCGCTTGCACGCAAGTTCGGCTGGGCGGCGTACGCGACTCAGGGAACAATTACCGCTGCCAAGGATCTCCGCGAAGCGGGAGCGATTCCCTTTCGCGCCGGCGAGACTTTCGCCATCGGTGAATTTGACCTGCTGGCCGTCCGTGCCCCGCACGACGCCGCTGAGCCGGTAGTGTTCGTCGTGACCGCGCGGCGCACGGGCGTGCGAGCCGCGGTGGTGTACGATCTCGGCGCACTGACCCAGCCGCTGACCGAGGCGATGCGCGGTCTTGATCTGCTCGTGCTGGAAGCGAACCACGACGAGATGATGCTGCAGAACGGGCCGTACCCGCCTTCGGTGCGTGCTCGCATCGCGGGACGCAACGGCCATCTCTGCAATCGCGTTGCGGGCGAACTCGTGCGCGAGGTATCGCACAAAGGGTTGCGGCACATCGTACTCGCACATCTGAGCGAGTCGTGCAACAGCGCGACCACCGCGCTGCGGGACGTTGGCGCAGGTGTCAGGTGCGGGCGCTTTGCGGGCAGGATGACCGTTGCGCCGCAGGACGCCGTCATTGGCCCGTTCGAGCCGGGCGCGCGACGCTCCGCGGCGCTTCAACTCGACTTCGGTCTGTGACGCGAGCGTAGGCTGCGCACGCCGCGAAATTCCGGGACTACCAATGCAGCAATGGTTCACCGACCCCAGCGTCTGGCTCGGCCTGATCACGCTCACGGCGCTCGAGATCGTCCTCGGGATCGACAACATCATATTCATCTCGATCCTCGCGTCCAAGGTTCGAGAGGAAGAAAGGGGAAAAGCCCGAACGCTCGGACTGATAGGCGCCTTCGTGACGCGCCTCGGGCTGCTGTTCAGCATCGCGTGGCTCGTGACCCTGACTCGGCCGCTCTTCACCGTTTCCGGCGCTGGCTTTTCCGGTCGGGACGTGATTCTGATCGCTGGTGGCATGTTCCTCATTGGCAAAGCGACGCGAGAGATCCACGGTAGGATCGAGGGCGGCGACGAGCATGCGACTCCGGCTGGTCCCGCGGCCGCGCTCAGCACCGTTGTCGCGCAGATCATGGGCATCGATATAGTCTTTTCGCTGGACAGTGTCATTACGGCGGTTGGTATGGTTGACCGCGTCTCGGTGATGATCGGAGCGAACGTGATCGCGCTCTGCATAATGCTGTTCGCGGCTGGGCCCATCAGCGGCTACGTGGACCGGCATCCCACGGTCAAGATGCTGGCG
>JBPCNJ010000332.1:0-17192 GCA_051001375.1 Gemmatimonadaceae bacterium | reverse complement strand
GAAATGCAACTTTGTCGGGGATGGAAACTGAAAATGGACGTACCTGGGTCGTGCTCTGCCACCCACTTTTTGGGGTCGGGGGAGCGGCCACGACCACGACGGGGCGGAGCTGGACGGTGCTATTGGCTTTGGCCATAGCGACGGCATTCCGTGCCACCCGTGCGACTTCATCCTTGGTGAGGACGTTGCTGGCGGAGAAACCCCACGCGCCATTGGCGAGGGTGCGCACGCCGAAGCCGAACGTATCGCTGTCGCTCACATTCTGCAGTCTGCGTTCCCGGGTACTGATGTTCTGCGAGCGGCGCGCTGATATGCGAATGTCCGCGTAGGTGGCACCGGCGCTGCGGGCGGCGTCGAGCGCGGTCTGGGTCAGCTCGCGGAACGCGGGGTCGCCGACCGACGGCGCCCTCCGGCTGAGTTGATTTTGCAGGAGCCGTTCGACCGTACCGTCGCGTGTGCCCATGGCACCGGTGGCGGCTACGGCCGAAACGGTCTTGAGAAAGTCGTGGCGAGAGGGAGTCATGAAGTTGGGATTGGATGGCTGCGCAGGTATCGCGTTTGGGCTACGCAGCCCAGGCGGTACACGTTGGACCGCGCTCAACCCTGGGCGCCGGACCTTCCCGTAAGGATACAGTCGAGCATCCGCTCCGGTCACGGTCACCGCGACCCGCAGTGTTGGCCTGAGCGCGAACACGGCAACTGGAACAGTGGTGGCATACCATATGCGCGCAGTGGCGCAATGAAGCACTCTTCTGGCCACAGCGCACGGAGGCGTGTTACTGGGCGCGTTACCAAGCGCGCTATTCGGCAATTCCACAGGAGCGAGGATGACAACACCGAATTATGACACTGCCGGGACGGGTGGTTACAAGTCCAGCACGGATTCCGCGAACGATTCCGGTATGAATAACTCTGGAAGTTCCGGCAGCATGGGCTCTGGATCGACCGGGACAGACGACGTGTCATTTGGGCGGTCCACGGGAGGGCGCGCCGGTCAGGGCAGCTCTATGGATTCCGCCAAGGACACGATGAAGCGCGGCATCACGAGCGCGGAAGACGCGATGGGTCAGTTGCAGCAGAAGGCCAGTGACATGACTTCGCGTCTGATCGACAACATCGACGTGGACGACCTCACTCAGAAGCTGGAGCAGCAAGTGCGCGAGCATCCCGCGCGCACGCTGGCGGTTGCAATCGGTGCTGGATTCCTGCTGGGCCGCGCAGCCAAGAAATAGCGATGGCCCCCCCGGTGACGCACGCACCACCGACCGATAGGTCAATCGCGGAGCTGCTTCGCGAGCTATCGGACGGCACCGCGCAGCTGGTCCGGCAGGAGCTCCGCCTCGCCCGCACCGAGGCAGTTGAGTCGGTTGGTGAACTCAAACTAGGATCGGTGTGGGTGGGTGGCGGGGTTGGGCTTGCGCTCGCCGCCTCGGGCGCGCTGATCGCGTTCATGATCTCGGGACTCGCGCAAATATTCGGCGGGCGCACGTGGCTCGCGGCGCTCGTCGTGGCCGTCGTACTCGGCCTCGCCGGCCTGCTCTGTCTCAAGCACGGCATGAGCGCTTCATCCGCCGCGCGGCTGGCGCCACGTGAGACCGCAACATTCATCAAGGAATCCGCTGAATGGCTAAAGCATCCGACGAGATCCGCCGCGAGCTAGCGAACACGCGCGAGCGTGTCGGAAGGACCATCGCCGCGCTGGAGCGCAAGGTTAACCCGCGTCACCTGCTCGACGATCATCCGCTGGCGGTGGTTGGAGTCGCGTTCGGTACAGGGGTGCTGCTCGCAACCACCGGAGCTGCGAAGCGTGCGGCACACGACGTTGCCGAGCAGCTCCAGCATCAGGCAACTCACGTCAACTCAGCGGCCGGCGGTACGCTGGATCGGTTGCTGGAAGCGATTACGAGCACCGCCAGAATCGCGATTACAGCGAAGGTGGGCGAGATCCTGGACAGCAGCATGCGCGGAACACAACCGCAGAAGCCTCCGACCACAAGTTCGCGCGCGGCATAGCGCAGAACGATCGAAGTGCGTCACCGTGCTCGCGTTCGCAGAGAGCGGGGTCGAGTGGTGGGTCCATAGCAGCGCGGCTGTTACGGGGATACAGAAAACGACTAGGCCCGGTTTCAGATGAAACCGGGCCTAGTCGTGTGTGCACGTGGCCCCCCGGCCAACGTACTGCTTACTGCTTCCCATTCGTTCCTACCGTACGGGATCTACGGAGCAGCGTCCTGAACAGGCCGCCCGAAGATTTCTGTCAGCACATAGTGGAAGTCGCGTGCCACCGTAGATGCATACGCGGCAGCCCGATAACCCGGGGCAAAGCGTATGTACTCCACGGCTTGAATGTATCGTAAGGACATGAGTGGCAATGACTTATGTGCTGTACACGGACATTCCGGCAGGTGCGGGTGAAACTGATGAAGTTGGCGCGGTTGCGCTACCAACGAAACAGTTTGTCGCGCTGGCGCAACAGTGCGGCTGGCTGCCAGCCGGCTACCGATGAAACGAGGACGACGCCAGGGCGTCCGCGACCCATTTGGCCGCATGGCGAACCATGGCATCCGGAAGCCAGTGTCCACCATCATACCAGAGAATGCTCTTAGGCTCACCCGCGGCCGCATACAACCGCTCGGCCTGTTGCGCTCGGATTGTGCGATCGTTGCGGCCGTTGACCATGAGCAGCGGCCGGCCTGAGTAGCGTTTCACCGCGCGCAGCGGATCCACCATCTTGCGCACGAGTGCGGCGAACGGGAGGTCATCGGGGAGATCGCCGCCCGCCGCGAGGACCAGCGCATGGACGGAAGGATCCTCGGAGGCGACCATGACGCCGAGGTAGGCGCCCATGGAGTAGCCAATGAGGGCGACACGATCAGCGGCAATCTCCGGGAGGTCGGCGAGAGCGTGTAGCGCTGTCACACACTCTTTGAGCGCTTCTCGCCAGCGCTGCGCAAGGCGAAGCGGATTGCGGGCTTCATCGGCGGGGAGACCGGCCGCTCCACCAGCGCTCACGCGTGCGCCGTGAAGCGGAAGATCGATTGCGAGCGAGGCGATGCCCATCGCGAGGAGCATCTTGCCAGCAGAATCCGCCATCCGCTCCTTATTGGAAGAATAGCCGTGCAGGAGAAGTGCAGCCGGTGCGGGACGGGGCTCTAGCGGCAGCAACAGGATGGCCGGCACCGAAGCGTCGGAAACGGTGAGGTGCATCAAGATGCGCCGGCCGCCGCGGACCGCCTGCTCGTCATCTGTGATCAAGTCGCCTTTCGCCATTGCACTGGTGAGGGCAAATTGCTCGCCCAACCCCAGCCACTTGCGCCGATCTTCGACGGCGGCCATGCTCTCCTGATGCGCACTGTATTGCTGGCATTCGCCGTGACCGCTGGTCTGCCGTCCTTCGCACACGCCCTGCCGCACATTCGGCCACATGTCCCGGCGCCGCACCCCGCGCCGGCGTCCTCGCTACCGCGCTCCCCTGTTCCGGAGGATTCGGTGCTCGCAAGGGGACTCATGGGACGCGGCGTTTCCCAGGAGCTGGCACAGTACAGGCGCGACAGGATTCGGGATGTGCGTTACGCGCTGACCCTCGATGTGACTGGTCGGGATACCGCACGCGGAAACGTGCGCATCAGCTTTGAGCGAGTCTCACCGGGTGACGTGATTCTGGACTTCCGCGGCCCGCGAGCGTGGAACATACGCGCGAACGGCAAGCCGGTGCCCGGCGTCACGAACAACGGTGCGCACATCCAACTCCCCGGCTCCGCGTTCCACGCCGGCGGCAACAGTGTGGAGCTCGACTTCGGCGCATCGATCGCACCGGCCGGTGCAAGTGTGATCCGATTCCACGACGCAACCGACGGCGCTGACTACCTGTACACGCTCCTGGTACCGGCCGACGCTAACCAGCTATTCCCGTGCTTCGACCAGCCCGATCTGAAGGCGCGCACCACGCTCAGGCTTGTTGTGCCAGGCGGGTGGAACGCGGTTGCCAACGGAGTTCTCACACGGAATGATGTCGCCGGTGGAAGAAACACTCTCGCGTTTGGGGAAACCAAGCCGATCAGCACCTATCTGATCGCGTTCGCGGCCGGGCCCTGGACGCGGGTCACGCGAAGCGTTGCGGGACGCTCGGTGACGATGTACGTACGTGCGTCGCGTGCGAAGGAAGTGGAGAGCGACTCCTTGATCGCGGCAAACGCACGCGCGGTCGGCTGGCTCGCCGAATACTTTGGCGTCGCATATCCATGGCCGAAGCTCGATTTCGTGCTTGCACCCGCCTTCCCGTTTGGCGGGATGGAGCATCCGGGCGCAATCTTCTACAGCGAGAACACGTTCATCTTCAAGGAACGGCCAACGCGGACACAGATCCTTGCACGCGAAGCGACGATCTACCACGAGGTCGCGCACCAGTGGTTCGGCGACCTCGTTACGATGCGGTGGTTCGACGACCTGTGGCTCAAGGAAGGCTTCGCGACGTATATGGCGGCCAAGATGCAGGCTGCGCTGGAGCCGTCGTCCAATGCGTGGGAGACCTTTTATCTGCGCAACAAGCCGCTCGCGTACAGCGTGGACCGCACCGAAGGAACGACTCCGATCTGGCAGCAGTTAGACAATCTCGATCAGGCAAAGAGTAACTACGGCGCGATCGTGTACAACAAGGCTCCGGGTGTTCTGAAGCAGCTGAATTACCTAGTGGGCGACTCTGCGTTCCGCCTAGGTGTGCACGGGTTTCTAACGCAACATGCATATGCCAACGCAACCTGGCGCGACCTGCTCGGCGCGATCGGTATCGCGGCGAACCGATCGCTTGCCACGTGGGGCAACGAATATATACTGCGACCCGGCATTCCGGTGATCGAGCAGGAAGCCACGATTCGCGACGGAGCTATTCAGTCGCTGGCATTACGCCAGTCCGCCGTGCGTAACATGTCGGGGCCAGGTCCGTGGCCCATACGCACGGAAGTGCTGCTGCACTACGCCGATGGACAGGTCAACCGAATGGTGGTTGATCTGACCTCCGCGACGACGGCCGTACGGTTACCAGGACCGGCGCGAGCGCCCGACTTCGTGTACGCAAATGCGGGCGATAACGCCTACGCACTCGTCGTTGCGGACTCCGCTAGCGCTCGCTGGTTAGAGTCCAATGTGGAGACACTTACCGATCCGCTGCTACGCGCAATGGCGTGGGACGCGCTCTGGGAGCTGGTGCGGCGTGGAACTCTTCGTCCGGCGGAGTATCTGGGAATCGCTGACCGGGAGCTTCCGAGCGATGGCGACGAACAGATCGTAGCGGCACAACTGGCACACGTGAGTCGAGCGGCGCGCGCGTATCTCACGCCAAGCGAGGCCGCGACCGTGTTCCCGAATATTGAAGCGACATTGCTTCGCATGGCGACTGACTCCGCCCGGTCCTTCGGTATTCGCAAGGCCAATCTGGATGCGCTGGTCCGCATCGCGCGGACACCGGAATCGCTCTCATATCTCGACGCACTGCTTGACAGCGCGAGCGCCGCGGGAGCACCACTGCGTGCGCCCACTCGATGGGGCATCGTAACGCGACTGCTGGCCACTGGTCATTCGGACGCCGCACGCAGATTCACCGCCGAATCCAAGCGAGATTCCACGAGCGAAGGAAAGCGCTATGCCTTCATTGCCGACGCCGCGCGTCCCGATGGGTCTGTGAAGCGTGAATATTTCACGCGCTATCTTAGCGATTCGACGCTGAACGAGGACTGGGCCACCGCGAGTCTCGGCGCGTTCAACGAGCTGAATCAGCAGGCGCTCACGCTGGAATATCTCAAGCCCGCGCTGGACACGCTGCCGTGGCTGCAGCGGAACCGCCGAATCTTCTTCATCGGATCCTGGCTGGACGGGTTTCTTGGTGGACAGACGAGTCCGGAGGCGCTAACTGTGGTGCGAACTTTTCTGGCGCAGCGGAATGACCTTGGTAAAGATCTGCGCGCGAAAGTTCTCCAGGCCGTCGACGAGATGGAAAGGACCGTCGCCATTCGCGAGGGTGCCGCCACGTCTGGTATCAAACCTGTCGCGCAGTAGTGCTGTAGTGCCGCAGTAGCATCGATCCGTCAGCCGGCCTCGAGGCCGACTGACGGATTCCACTCAGCTGCTCGAGCCCGCGGCGCGATCGCTCTGGCTCTGACCGACACTCTCCAGACTGGCATCCTTACCGCTACCGGCATGGCCGCTCTGCCCGTGGTGTGGATTACCCGCGTTTCCGGGCTCCCCTTTCTTGCTATTCTGAACCGGCGGAAGATGCTGGTCACCGGGAACGGCGTCGCTGGATCTCACTTCTTCCAGCACACTTGGTCCCTTCGTGTCGTCCTTGTCCTTGTGGTCTGTCATTTACGAATTCCCTGTCGATGCGTGGGTCAGCGCCACATTGCGTGACGCTCTACCCCTCCATAAGGGCAAACGCTATGCCCTTTGTTCTTGAGCGGCAGCGGCCGCGGATTGATGGCCGCTCACTCGCGGGATCCTGACTGTGAAGGCTGATCCTAAATCGGCCGTAGAGTCGACCGTGATATCGCCCCCCATGGCCCTCGCGAGAGTTCTGCTTATTGCCAGCCCCAGGCCGACGCCCTCAACGGGCGAAGAGGTGGTTCGACCGAGCTGAACGAAAGGGTCGAATATCATTTTGCGTTTGTCGGTTGCGATTCCTGGACCCGTGTCCGCAATGCAGACAGCCACCATGGCGCCCTCGATTCGGCACGTCACCGTGACACTACCATGTGGACGATTGTACTTCACGGCGTTGGTGAGCAAGTTGAGAATCACCTGTTGCAACCGCTCGCGGTCAGCGTACGCCTCGATCAATTCATCCGCAGACACTATGGTGAAGCTGATCCCGCGAGCGGCAGCCTGCGGCTCGATGAGTGTTCCCGCGATGGCTACCACGTCCGCGATAGCGACCGTTGTCATGTCCAACGCGAGGTGTCCCGCTTCCACCTTGGCAAAGTTCAGGATGTCGCTGATGATCATGGTGAGAGTCTTGGCGGCGCGCTGGATGCGTGTGAGATCCTGCGCCTGTCCATCGGTTACCGGGCCGCGCACGCCCAACTGCATCAGCTCCGCGTAGCCCATGATCGCGTTGAGCGGAGTGCGCAGCTCGTGCGACATCTGTGCTACAAATTCGGATTTGGCCCGATTTGCGTTTTCCGCCGCACGCTGTGCTCTACGCGCCGCGTCGAGAAGCGTGTGTCGCTCGGAAATATCCTCAACGACCGCGATAAGGTAGTCAGGCTCACTCGATTCCGTACGCACCAGCGAAACAGTGAGATGCACCCATACCACGTCACCCGATTTTCGGAGATACCGCTTTTCTGTCGCGTACATCGGGACATCGCCACGCACGAGACGCGCGAACTCGACCGTGTCCAGATCGATGTCATCCGGATGAGCAATATTCTGGAAGGATCGGTCGGTCAGCTCCGCGAGCGAGTATCCCGTGATCGAGGCCAGCCGCGGGTTGACGCGGAGCCAACGTCCGTCCAGACCGACGTGAGCGATGCCGGCGGCGGCGTGCTCGAACGTGTCGCGGAAGCGTCGCTCGCTCTCGCGAAGCGCATCGGCCGCGTGCCGGCGCCTGGTGATGTCACGATAGAAGCAGGCAATTCCGTCGGGCGTTCGGTACGCATCGATCTCGTGCCATAGATCGTGCGACGGGTCATCGTAGTGGTGCTCGAAGTGAGCAGCCTCACCCCCCGCCATGACGCGCCGATACTCCCGATCGACTCGAGTTCCGACGGTGTTTGGCCATAGGTCCCAGTGCGTCTTGCCGATCAGCTCGTCGGCGGCGCGTCCGTCTATTAGTAGCGCACTCTTGTTCAGCGCGGTGACGTGCCACTCACGATCGAGCGCGATGTATCCATCGTTCATCCCGTCGAGAGTCGCCGCCAATCGCGCTCTCGTCCGCTTCAACTCCTCGGACAGCGTCTCTGCGGCAATCAGCTGCTTCTCCGTTTCCCACACCTGTGCCCGGAGTCGCGCTATTTCGTCAACGGCACCCTGGCGATCGTGTTCCGCAGGCGGCGGGAGTGACTCGGTCGAATCGCGCATTCGCTGAATGTGCTCCGAATTGGAGAGCGACGCCAGGTGCTCGACGCGAGCAGTACCGACATGCACGACGGAAGTGACACAGCGACGCCCGGAGCGGTGGTCGAAACAGCTACGCGTCCGAGCTCACCATCCGTAGTGTTGTCCCCCACGGGTCGTCCACGAGCCATCCACGATCGTCGCGGACAACGGGATATCCCGCGTCCTCCATACTACGCGCCGCCCGATCGACGTCGGCGCCTTCCGGAACGACAATCTCCCACTCCAGCAGCCGAGCGTTTGTTGATCCGGGGCGCCGCGCGTTCGCGCCTGCCCACGTGTTCACGCCCAGGTGGTGGTGATATCCACCAGCGGATAGAAAGAGCGCGCCCGGATAGCTCCAGACCACGGCATCGAGTCCGAGCGCTGCGTGGAAGAACGCAGCCGCTTGGTCTATGTCACCCACATGAAGATGCACGTGTCCCACAGCGGTGCCCGCAGGCATTCCGCTCCACTGCTGGCCGTCGGCCGCACGTGCGAGATCCTGCGCGTCGAGCGGTTTAGTATCCATCACGATCTGGCGCCCGTCGTACCGCCATGAATCTCTGGACCGATCCGCGTACACTTCGATCCCGAGGCCGTCGGGGTCGCGAAGATACAGCGCCTCACTCACCAGGTGGTCCGACGCGCCTGCCTCAGCCCCGATCTCAGCGACGTGCCGAATGAACCTTCCCAGCGCCGCGCGATCCGGGAGGAGAATGGCGAAGTGGTACAGGCCGAGCCGGCCACCCGCTGGTACGCTCGTCGCGCCCGGCGACTCGTGCAGCTCAATGAGCGGAGTGTCTTCGTTGTTCGCGCCGAGCGTCGCTCTCCCGAAACCGCGGTCGAGCACACGAAATCCAAGCACATCTTCATAGTAGCAAAGCGAGCGGTCCAGCTCCGCTATCTGAAGGCGAACCCGGCCCAGACGGGTGGCATCCGGCAGATTATAGCCGCGCGGGCGGATACCGTGGGCGGAGTGTTCGTCGAACGTCATGCCTTCTCGCGTGCGACCGACAACAGCTCGATTAGGGTATGGAGCCTCTGCCCGCTCATATGACCCAGCTGCCGCTCGTGGATCTCGGAGATCGGCAGATCGAGCTGTCGCAGCAGGCGCAAACCTTGGGGCGTGATGCGCGTGGTGACGAGGCGGCGGTCACCGGAGTCGCGCTCGCGGTCGATGAGCCCCATCTCGGCAAGCCGGTCGAGCAGGCGAGTAACGTCGGGGACCTGCGCGATCATCCGTTCCCTCACCTCGTTGCGGCAGAGCCCCGCCCTGCCTGCTCCCCGGAGGATGCGAAGCACGTTGTACTGGGTGGGCGTCACGCCGTACGGCTTGAGCGCGTCGGCTACCGCGTGCCCCAGAACGGCCGCGGTACGCTCAATGCTAAGGAGAGCCTCCTGCTCCAGACTCTGGAACGGCTTGCTCTGCTTGATCTCGTCACGTAATCGGGTTGCCACAACTGAACATTATGTGTTATAACACATGTTGTCAACACACACAAAAAAGTGGCAAGGCGTGGAGCAGCAGCGTACGCTCGGGAGTTGCTCGGGCGTCCACGTCATTGTGTCTCATAACTGTGTTTCATAACTCAAGAGGAACGAAGGAATGGCTGTCAACTGTGCTGTGATCTACTATAGCGCGACCGGGACCACGTACGAGCTCGCGCGTGCGGTAGAAGAAGGTGCCCGGAGCGCGGGGGCTGAGGTGAGGTTAAGGAAGGTGCGGGAGCTGGCGCCTGACGAAGCAATTGCGACTAACGAGGGGTGGGCGGCACACCGCCTCGAAACACGGGACGTGCCCGAAGCCACGCTGGACGATCTGGAGTGGGCCAACGCCATCATCTTCGGGACACCGACGCGATACGGACTTCCCGCGGCCCAGCTCAAGCAGTTCATCGACTCAAGCGGGCCACTCTGGGGCGCGGGGAAGCTGATCAACAAGTTCGGATCGGCGTTCACCACGACCGCCACAACGCACGGCGGACAGGAAACGACAATCGTATCGCTGAACACCACGTTCTACCACTGGGGATCGATCATCGTCCCACCGGGTTACGCTGACCCAATCCAGTTCCAGGCGGGTAACCCTTACGGCGCATCTTTCGTGAGCAATAACGGGACGCTCAAGCCGGATGACGTGGCGCGCGCTGCCGCACGATTCCAGGGTAAGCGTGTCGTCGACGTCACCGCGCAGTTCCTGAACGGCGCGAGTCAGGGTTAACCCTTCCGCGCTGGCGGCGCCCCAGTAAGCGAGGCCAATCCCAACGATTCGGCACTCTCACATGTATTCAATTGAGAAGGCGGCCGTCCAACCGGACGGCCGCAGCATGTGGGAACGCATGGCTCATGAATTCCCGGAGCACGCTGGGCGAGACGACGCAGACCTTTACCTACCTACTCGCCGGGATCGCGGCCGTGAGTCTGGTGGTCGGCGGAATTGGCATCATTAACATCATGCTCGTCTCCGTGACCGAGCGCACGCGTGAGATCGGAGTGCGCAATGCGCTGGGCGCGACGCGCATCAACATCCTGCTTCAGTTCCTTCTCGAGGCCGTCGTGCTGTGCATGTTGGGTGGGATTGTCGGCATCATCGTCGGGGGCGGCGGCGCGATGCTGATGACCCGTGTCGCTCATTGGAACGCATCAATTTCGTGGAGCGCGGTGGTGCTCGCCTTCGCCTTCTCCGCAGTGGTCGGCGTAATCTTTGGCGTGTGGCCAGCGCGGCGCGCGGCGACGCTCAACCCGATCGAAGCGTTGCGCTACGAGTAGACGCCCGGGCCTGTTGTAGCCGGCTGGCCGAGTTGGAACGCACCGGCTATCAGTTCGTACGAATGTCGCCGAGCAGCGTGATCGTAGGTGATGGTTACGACCATCACCTCGTCTGCTGCATATTCCCTGGCGACGGCCTCAATGCCGCTGCGTACTGTGGCGGGATCGCCGAGTATCACGCGGCGGCGCGGAGCGATGCCTGTGAGGGTGCTGGCATGCTCCGCCAGGAAGCGTTCGGCCGTGGCCACAGTCGGCACCGGAATCAGGTGTCCTCTTCGCAACAGCGACATCGCCATGCGGCTGCTGGAGGCCAGGCGTTCCGCCTCGGCGGCCGTGTCGGCGCAGAGTGCCCAGGTCGCGACCACTAGCTGCGGTTCGGACAGCCGGTCCGAGGGGACGAAACGATCGCGATACAGCGCCGCAAGCTCAGCGCCAGCCGAGTTGATGAAATCGGCGAAGACGTACGGCAGCCCGAGCTCCGCGGCCCATATCGCGCTCTGCGCTGACGATCCAAGTAGCCACGGGTCGGCCGTTTCTGCGTGCCCGAGCAACGTAGCGTGTCGAACAAAGGGGTGATCTTCGGGCAGGTTGCCATGCAAATATCCCAATAGCTCTCCCAGTTGTTCAGGGAAATCATCGGGTCCTGCCTGTCGCCGGTCGCGTTGCAGCGCAAAAGTTGTGAGCGGATCGGTTCCCGCCGCGCGTCCAATACCGAGGTCGATTCTCCCGGGAAACAGACCGCTGAGTACGCTGAAATTCTCGGCCACCTTGAGGGGGCTGTAGTGCGGAAGCATCACACCCCCGCTGCCCACGCGCACCCGTGATGTGGCGGCCGCTATTGGGCCGATGAGCGCCTCGGGACTCGGCCCGGCCAACATCGGCGTCCCGTGGTGCTCCGCCACCCAGTACCGGAAATATCCAAGCTCGTCCGTAAGACGCGCAAGGTCAATTGTGTTGTGCAACGCTTCAGCGGCACTGGACCCCTCGGAGATGGGAGACTGGTCCAGTACGCTTAACCGAAGCACGTTCCTATAGAGGTGGGCTGAGGCGGCTCGCTACACTCTGGTCCGGCCAGTGAACAGATTGTACAGGATTACGATTACCGCAATCACGAGCAGGATGTGGATGAGTCCGCCTGCTATGTGGAAGACGAGAAAGCCGAGGATCCAGAGAATGAACAGGATTATCGCAATTGTCCAAAGCATGTCGGTGTCCCCTAGAGGCGTTGTTATCAGTTGTTGTCAGTTGTTGTCACTGATCGCCGCCTCTTTCGCATTTGTCGTGCCTTTTGCCGAGCTGGCGCGGCGCGTACCTTTTTGTTTCCCGCAAATATGATTCTGCCACCGGTTGCTCATGCCCCCATTGCCATGACGAAAGAGAGAGACCGTCGCTCCTTCCTCACCACCTGTGCCGCGTTCGGCGTGGGCTCGACCTTATTTCCAGGTGTACTCTGGGCCAAGTTGTCCAGCGGGGCCGACATTACGGTTCAGACGATCGCGGATGCGGAGCAGCTTGCCGGCGTCCAGTTCGATCCCGCCGAGCGCGAGTTAATGCTGGATGCGCTGAAGAACCAGGAGGCGCAGATCGAGGCGCTGCACAAGATCCCGTTGGACAACTCTGTTGCGCCTGCCGTCGTGTTCAGTCCTGTGCTCCCTGGACACAGCGTGCCCACGGGTCCCAGGCGCGCCCCCAAGCGTTCGCGGGTCACGATCGCGCCTGTCCCCACGGATCTGAATGAGCTTGCGTTCCTGCCGGTAATACAGTTGTCCGAGCTGATTCGCACGCGCAAGGTGACGCCAACGCAGTTGACGCAGATGTACATCGCGCGGCTCAAGAAGTACGATCCGCAGCTCAAGTGCGTGGTCACGCTCACGGAGGACCGCGCGCTGAAGCAGGCGGCTGCGGCTGACGCCGAGATCGCCAGCGGCAAGTATCGCGGACCGCTGCACGGAATTCCGTGGGGCGCGAAGGATCTGCTTGCGGTGAAGGGCTACAAGACGACGTGGGGAGCGGGGCCGTTCAAGGAGCAGACGATCGACCGCGATGCGACGGTGGTGCAGCGACTCGACGCGGCCGGCGCGATACTCGTCGCAAAGCTCACGCTCGGAGAATTGGCGCAGGGTGACATCTGGTTTGGTGGCCGCACCAACAATCCGTGGAAGTTGGATCAGGGATCCAGCGGATCGTCGGCAGGTCCTGCCGAGGCGACAACGGCCGGACTCGTGGGCTTCGCTGTTGGAAGCGAGACGCTCGGCTCCATCTCATCACCCTCGACGCGGTGCGGAGCGACTGGGCTGCGCCCAACCTTCGGCCGCGTACCGCGCTCCGGCGCGATGGCGCTGTCGTGGACGATGGACAAGCTGGGGCCACTCTGCCGCAATGCTGAAGACTGCGCGCTGGTACTGGACGCGATATATGGTCCTGATGGCGAGGACCCGTCCGCGATCGCGGCGGAGTATCACTGGGACGCCGGAGTGTCGCCGCGCGCGTTACGTGTGGGTTATGTGCAGGCCGCGTTTGATCTGCCGCAGATTGACCCGAAAGATCCCAAGCGCACGCTGCACCCGACCAAGAAGTTTGACGACGCGGCACTCGCCGCGTTGCGCGGACTCGGGGTTGATCCAGTCGCGGTTACGCTTCCCGACCTACCCTACGACGCGATGCGTATCGTTCTCACGGCCGAAGCTGGCGCGGCCTTCGACGAGCTGACGCGCTCCGGCCGCGACAAGGAACTGGTGCAGCAGGGGAAGGGCGACTGGGCCAACACGTTCCGGACAGCGCGTTTCATACCCGCTGTTGATTACGTGAATGCGATGCGTGCACGTACAATCGCGATGCATGCATGGGACGCACTCATGAGTCGTTTCGACGCTGTCGTGACTCCGACGAGCGCCGCCGGTCTGTCGCAACTCGTCGCGACGAATCTGACCGGACACCCGGCGGTGGTATTGCCGAACGGGTTCAGGGATGATGGAACGCCGGTCTCGCTCACATTCCTAGGGCCGCTCTTTGGCGAAGGGAAGCTATTGGCGCTTGCTAACGCGTATCAGCAGGCCACCGGATTCCAATTGAAGCACCCACCAGCATTCGCGTAAATACAATCATCGCAACCCACTATCATGCCTCTCACAAACCGACGCATCGCGGTATCAGTTGCTACAGCGCTGCTCCTGAGCAGTGTAGCGCTTCCGCTCCGCGCGCAACAACCGGTGTCTCAAGGTAATCTCAATGCAAACCAGAGTCTCGCACATGAGATCTACAAGGAGCTGATTGAAATCAACACGGTGGATTCGGTTGGCTCCGCGACCCGGGCCGCCGAAGCTCTAGCGGCGAGATTTCGCGCGGCGGGGTTTCCCGCCAGCGACGTGCACGTTCTGGTGCCCGAGGGAAAGCCAACGAAAGGCAATCTGGTCGTACGGTATCACGGCCGTGGTCAGGGAAAGCCACTGCTGCTTCTGGGACATCTCGACGTAGTTGCCGCGCTGCGCTCAGACTGGTCCATCGACCCTTTCGTGTTGACCGAGCGCGACGGCTACTTTTACGGTAGAGGGACGAGCGACGACAAGGCGATGGACGCGATCTTTGCCGCCAATCTGTTGCGCGACAAGAAGGCCGGGTGGGTGCCCGACCGCGACATAATTCTCGCGCTTACTGCCGATGAAGAGGGCGGTGACAGTAACGGTGTCGAGTGGCTCATCGCACAGCACCGCGATCTGGTCGACGCTGCATACGCGCTCAATGAAGGAGGGGGCGGATCGCTGCGCAATGGCAAGCCGTTTCTCAACAGCGTCCAGGCAGCCGAAAAGGTTCCAGTCAACTTTACGCTCACGACCACTAACCGCGGCGGCCACTCGTCGGTGCCGAGGCCGGACAATGCAATTTACAAACTGGCACAGGGGTTGGTGAAGCTGGAGAACTTCCGGTTTCCGGTGCAGCTCAACGACGTGTCACGTGCGTTCTTCAAAGGCACCGCCGCGCTGGAGCCACCGGGCACCGCGGCCGCCATGCGAGTGATCACGACCAACGAGAGTGATACCGCCGCGAGCGCCACGCTATCAACCGATCCCCGGTACAACTCGATGCTGCGCACAACGTGTGTTGCAACACGCTTGTCCGGCGGACACGCATACAACGCTCTGCCGCAGACGGCCAGCGCGAATGTGAACTGCCGCATTGTCCCCACTCAGACGCCGCAGCAGGTTCGCGAGACGCTCGCCCGCGTGCTCGACGACACCGCGATCAGGATCACGGAAACGGTTCCCATTCGCGCAAAGTCGGGCGCGGCGCCCAGTCCGCTTACGCCAGAGCTGATGGGTCCCGTCGTTGACATCACGCATTCAATGTTTGGCGCAAACGTACCGGTGATCCCGGTCATGTCCACCGGCGCGACCGATGGGCGCTTTCTGCGGGCCGCCGGGGTTCCGACCTACGGCGTGAGCGGAATCTTCGGCGATCCGAGTGATTCACGTGCGCACGGGCGGGATGAGCGGTTGCTCGTGAAGTCGTTCTACGACGGTCAGGAGTTTCTGTACAGGCTGGTACATCGGCTCGCTGGAGGGAAGCAAACATCGTGAGGCTATTCTCCCGCATATTCGCGCGGCTCGCGATCGTCACGTTGCCGCTCGCATTACCAACGATGGAGCTGCACGCGCAGCAGACAACACCCAGAACCGGGCAGCCCGTGCAGACGGCCGATCCTCGTCACTCGCAGAGTGAGAAGCCGCCGCTGCATGCGCGCCACTGGCTCTCCATCACCGGCAAGCCGCTGTCGGCCACGGCCGGAGCGATGACGTTTCAGAAGGGCGGTAACGCCGTTGACGCCGCGGTCGCGATGCTTGCCGCCGGGTGTACGATGTGGGACACGCTGTCGTGCGGCGGGGAGACGCAAGCGCTCATCTATAACCCGAAGACGCGAAAGGTGATCGGCATCGACGCGCTCGGCGTTGCCCCGACCGGAGCGACAGCTGCGTTCTACCACAGTAAGGGATACAAGTATCCGCCGGAGTACGGCCCCTTGGCTGCAGTCACGCCGGGTACCGTTGGCGGGCTGTTGACAATGCTTGCAGAATGGGGACAACTGCCGCTCAAGGACGTGCTGGCGCCCGCGATCCAGATGGCCGACGGATACCCGATCGAAGCACAGCTCGCCAATACGATCGAGCGCAACAAGGGCTGGATCAAGCAGTGGAAGTATGCGCCAACTATCATGCTCACCCACACCGGATCAACGCGAGAGGCGCCCGAAGCCGGTGAGATATTCGTGCAGAAGGATCTCGCCGCGACCTGGCGCAAGCTGGTGGACGCGGAGCAACAGGCATTGCGTCAGGGCAAGAGCCGAAAGGAGGCGATCTACGCCGCGTACGATCGCTTCTATAAGGGTGACATCGCGCGTGAGCTGGTGCGCGGAGTGCAGGAAGACGGCGGGTTGTTCACGCTGCAGGATCTCGCCAACTACAAGGTGCACATAGAGGAGCCGCTGCACACGAGCTACAAAGGCGTCGAAGTGTACAAGCTTCCTATCTGGCAGCAGGGTCCGGCGATGCTGCAGGCGCTCAACATTCTCGAGAACACCGACGTGAAGAGCATGGGCTACAACTCGCCCAAGTATCTGCACGCACTGTATCAAACGATGAACCTGGCGTTCGCGGATCGCGACTTTTATTACGGCGACCCGTACTTCCGTCCGGACGAACCGGTGACGGGGCTGTTGTCCAAAGATTACGCAAAGGCGCGTTTCGGCCAGATCAATTGGGCACGGAACGATTCCACCGTGAAGCCGGGCAACCCGTACACATACCAGGGCGGAAACAACCCGTTCGCTGCGTTGCTTGCACAGTGGAAGGTCAGCGACTTCGTTCCCGTCGATTCACAGCCGAAGAGTGGGCAGCAAGACAAGCGGGTCCCGACGCGACCCGCGGATTCCACGCGCACATCGGAGGAGCGGGCGCCAGACCGCATGGCAGACCGCATGCCAGAGCGCACATCCGGTTCGTCGGAGTTCTTCGCGAGTAACTCGAACCCGGCAGACTCCGCATTCAATTCGGCTTTCTACAGCGGTACGACCTCCATTGAGGCCGCCGACGAAGAAGGATGGGTGGTCTCGGTCACGCCAAGCGGCGGCTGGGTGCCGGCAGTGATTGCGGGGCACACCGGTATCGGGCTCAGTCAACGGGCACAGAGCTTCGTGACGGACGCCAAGGACGGACCGTACAATGTCATCGAGCCAGGCAAGCGCCCGCGTGTCACGCTGACACCAACACTCGCGCTCAAGGACGGCGCGCCGTTCCTAGCCTTCGCGGTTCAGGGCGGCGACTCGCAGGACCAGAATTTGCTGC
>JBPCNJ010000331.1:0-4772 GCA_051001375.1 Gemmatimonadaceae bacterium | reverse complement strand
GCGATACACAACACGTTCCAGTCGCGCCTTGGGATCGTACTGCACAACCGCGCGCCCGACGTACAGATCAAAAAGCGAGGCGATGTCGGGCCCATGCTTTTGCTCCAGACAATCGGCGATTGAGTCGTGCAGCCGCTGGACGAGTAGATCCGTAAGATCGCCGTCATCGCCCTCTTCCGTTCCCCGCGGCTCGCGCGGCGGCACGTAGAAAAGGACGAAGTCGTCATCATTCACGTGGCTCACCGACAATCGAGCGGCCCGCAGCGGCGTTTCGGCCAGCTTGCGGCACAGCTCGCGTGCGGTGGTGTCCAGCACGGCATCCAGCTTCTCCCAGCCGTAGACCTCCTCGATCTTGGCGTACCGGTCGAAGTTGAGGTACAGGATCACCAGCGCGCCACGCTCCTGCACAGCGCTGCGCAGGCTATCGACCGCCATCGGTACCGTCGGAAGGGCGTTACGTGCATCCCTCGCCGGCAGCGACGTCGCCGCAGCCGCGATAGAGTCGCCCGCCCTGCGTCCTAGACCACCAAAAGCCACCGCTCTCGACACGGCCGGGGGCGAATCGCTCACGCCGGCGTTGGGGCAAGAGCGGCCGCGTTGCGCCGAACCGCCGCGGCCAGCTTGGACAGATCCACTGGCTTTTCCAGAGAATCATCAGCCCCCGTCTGCAGCGCCGTCCGCTTGTCGCCGAGGTCATCAAGCGCGGTCACCATTATCACCCGCACCCGGCTGCCCAGCTCTGGGTGGCTCTTCATCGCTCGGCATACCTCCCAGCCATCCCTGCCGGGCATCATCACGTCCAGCAGCACAATCGCCGGCCGGCGTTCGTCGAACAGGCGCAGCGCTTCGTCCCCGTCATACGCGACGGCGATAGGATAGTCGTACACCGCCCCCAAATATTCGGAGATGATGTTCGCGTTGTCGTGGTTGTCATCCACCACGAGAATGGTAGGCAGCTGTGTTTGTGACATATACCACTGTACGGGGTCAGTGTCTCTGTGACGAAGTGGCAAAAGGGGGACCACGAGGCCCCCCTATTCCACAACCCGTTCACTGGCGCGGCTGCCTTACCCGACAGGCTCAGGCCGCAACCGCTCGCTCAGTCACCACCCGCACCTGATTGTCAGCCACCTGCAGGAACCCTCCCTCCACATGAAACCGATGCGGCGCGCCGGTCCCGAGCCGTAGCTCGCCCTGTCCGAGCAGCGTGACCATCGCCGCGTGGCCCGTAAGGATTCCGACTTCGCCGTCGAACGCGGGCGCAACGACTGAGTCTGCCTCTCCTTCAAACAGCACCCGCTCCGGAGAGATCACCGAAACATGCAGCACCGTTACGCCTTGAGCTTGTTGGCGTTCTTGACCACGTCGTCCGCGTCGCCCGCCATGAAAAAGGCCTGCTCCGGATACTGATCGAACTCGCCCGAAACCAGCCGCTCGAAGGACGAGATGGTGTCCTCCAGCTTCACGTACACTCCCGGAATACCCGTGAACTGTTCCGCCACCGCGAACGGCTGCGACATGAAGCGCTGGATGCGGCGGGCACGTCCGACCACCAGCTTATCCTCTTCAGACAGCTCGTCCATTCCCAGGATCGCGATGATGTCCTGCAGCTCGCGATACCGCTGCAGAATGCGCTGAACCGCCGTCGCAACCTTGTAGTGCCGGTCGCCGATGAACTGAGGATCCAGAATTCGCGACGACGACGCCAGGGGATCCACGGCCGGGTAGATGCCCAGCTCCGTGATGGCGCGCGACAGCACGACCGTGGCGTCCAGGTGCGCGAACGCAGTCGCCGGCGCCGGATCGGTAATGTCATCGGCCGGAAGGTAGATGGCCTGCACCGAAGTGATGGAGCCGTTCCGCGTCGATGTGATGCGCTCCTGCAGCTCACCCATCTCAGTCGCCAATGTCGGTTGATACCCAACCGCGCTCGGCATGCGCCCCAGAAGTGCGGACACTTCCGATCCCGCCTGGGTGAAGCGGAAGATGTTGTCGATGAACAACAGCACGTCCTGATGCTCCACGTCGCGGAAGTACTCCGCAACAGTGAGTCCGGACAGACCCACGCGCAGGCGCGCACCAGGCGGCTCGTTCATCTGCCCGTACACCAGCGCTACCGAATCCAGAATTCCCGCTTCCTTGAACTCGGTGTACAGATCGTTGCCTTCGCGCGTGCGCTCACCAACGCCGCAGAACACCGACCGGCCGCCGTGGCCCTTCTGCACGTTGTTGATGAGTTCCTGAATGATGACCGTCTTGCCCACGCCCGCGCCGCCGAACAGCCCGATCTTGCCGCCCCTGACGAACGGCGCGATGAGATCGACGACCTTGATTCCAGTTTCGAAAACCTCCGTCTTCGACTCGAGATCGGCGAAGGCCGGAGGTGCACGATGGATGGGCCAACGCAGCGCGTCGGGCGGAATCGGAGCGCCGTTATCGATCGGCTGGCCCAGCACGTTTAGGATGCGACCCAGTGCCGGCTCACCCACCGGCACCGTGATCGACGAACCAGTGTCGATCACTTCCATCCCGCGCTCCACACCGTCGGTCGAGGACATCGCCACCGCGCGAACCTGATTTCGGCCGATGTGCTGCTGCACCTCAACGACGAGATGGATCGGAGTGCCTGCCTCGGTAGCACCGTCAACACGAAGCGCGTTGTAGATCTCCGGAAGGTGATCCGGCTCGAACTCGACGTCGATCACCGGTCCGATGACCTGGATGATCTTGCCCACGTGCTGCTCTGTCGCTATTGCGGTCGCCATGTGAATTCCCTATCTGTCTGTTAGTTATTCCAATGCCGCCGCGCCGCCAACGATCTCCGCAATCTCCTGCGTGATCTGCGCCTGGCGCGCGCGATTGTACGTTCGCCGCAACACGTTGATGATGTCGCTAGCGTTATCAGTCGCGTTCTTCATCGCCGTGCGTCGCGCACTCTGCTCGCCGGCGACGTTCTCCACCAGCGCGCGATAAACTGAATTGCGCACATACAGCGGGAGAAGTCCCTTCAGAATCGAGTCCGCGTCCGGCGCCAAAATGTAGTCCCGCGCCGCGCCAAGTCGCTCCGGCGGCGCGACCGGCAGCACTTGCTCCGCGACCGGCGGAGTCGACAGCGCCGAATTGAACTTTGCGTAGACGACATACACCGCGTCCAAGGTGCCCGCCGTAAAGCTGTCGATCAGACCATTGGCCAAGCCCTGCGCATCTTCCGCCGTCGGGCGATCGCTGATGTCGATGCGCGCGGACGCCAGCGTACGCCCGAGATACCGAAAGAAACCGATCCCCTTGCGACCCACCGCGTGCCTCTCGACTTCGACGCCATCCGCCTCGAGTCGCTTGATGAGCGCGCGCGCTTCCTTGATGAGATTGGTGTTGAACCCGCCCGCGAGCCCCCTGTTCGACGTCAGCAGCAGAACCGCCGCGCGGCGCACGTGAGTCGGCTGACGCAGCAACGGAAAACGCTCCGCCAACTCCGGCGAATACAGATCCGACAGCACCTCGCTCAGGGCGCGCGCGTACGGCCGCGCCGCCGCGACACGATCCTGCGCGCGCTTCATCTTGGAGGTGGCGACCATCTCCATCGTACTCATAATCTTGCGCGTGTTCTCGACGGACTTGATGCGCCCCTTTAGCTCACGTCCCTGTGCCATCCGTCAGGTCTTCTTCCGCGTCTGGTTGTACTGCTCGATCGCACGCTTGAGATCGCCCTCATTCTCCTTCGAGATCGCCTTCTCCGTGCGCAGCCGCTCCAGCACCTGCGGAAATTGCGCCTGAACGAAGTTGAGGAATCCCTGCTCCCAATCGCGAATCTCGGCCACCGGAAACTCGTCCACAAAGCCGTTCGTCACCGCGTACAGTACAACCACCTGCTGCTCCACGGGCATCGGCTGATACTGCGGCTGCTTCAGGATCTCGACCGTGCGCGCACCGCGCTCCAACTGCTTCTTGGTCGCGGCGTCCAGATCCGACGCGAACGACGCAAACGCTTCGAGCTCGCGGTACTGAGCCAGGTCGAGGCGGAGACGTCCGGCGACGCTCTTCATCGCCTTGGTCTGCGCGGCGCCGCCCACGCGCGACACGGAGCTACCGACGTTCACGGCCGGACGCACACCAGCGTAGAACAGATCCGCCTCCAAAAATATCTTGCCGTCCGGGAGCGAGATCACGTGGGTCGGGATGTATGCGGACACGTCGCCGGCCTGCGTCTCGATGATCGGCAGCGCGGTGAGCGAGCCACCGGGCACCAGGATCTCATCATCCACTACCGACGGATCCTCGCTCAACTTCGCGGCGCGCTCGAGTAAGCGGCTGTGCAGATAGAACACGTCGCCAGGGTACGCCTCGCGGCCCGGCGGGCGGCGCAGCACCAGCGAGATCTGCCGGTATGCCGCGGCCTGCTTGGTCAGATCGTCGTACACGCACAGCGTTGGCTTTCCCTCGTTGTACATGAAGTACTCAGCCATGGCACAGCCGGAGTACGGAGCGATGTACTGCATCGGCGCCGGGTCAGCGGCGGTGGCTGAAACGACGATCGTGTAGTCCATCGCCCCGGCCGCGCGCAGCCGCTCTACTACGGTTGCAACAGTCGAGGCCTTCTGCCCGATCGCTACGTACACGCAGATGACACCCGTCCCCTTCTGATTCAGGATGGTGTCGATCGCGATCGCGGTCTTACCGGTACCGCGATCGCCGATGATGAGCTCGCGCTGGCCGCGGCCGATCGGGATCATTGCGTCGACCGCCTTGATTCCCGTCTGCAGCGGCTCCTTCAC
>JBPCNJ010000330.1:0-9057 GCA_051001375.1 Gemmatimonadaceae bacterium | reverse complement strand
GCCAATTGGGCGGTTTGCCCCTCATCGTTCAGGTCTGGCGTAGGGTGCAGGGGATGAATGTCGCCGATCGGACCGTCGTGGCGACGGATCACGATGAGGTCGCGTCCGTTGCCCGCGCTGCCGGTGCGGAAGTGGTGATGACCTCGCCGGATTGTGCCTCAGGGACAGCACGTGTTGCCGAGGTCGCGGCGGCACCCGGCTTCGGGGACTTCGATGCCTTTGTGAACGTCCAGGGTGACGAACCGTTCATTTCCGATGCGTTCGTTCGCGCAGCGGCAGACGTGGTGCGCAGAGGGCCGTTCAAGCTCGGCACGGTCGCCGCCCCGGCTACGGGCGAGATTTTCGACACTCCGTCTGTCGTGAAAGTGGTAACTGGTACCGACGGTCGCGCGCTATACTTCTCGCGCGCTCCGATTCCGTATCTCCGGGACGATGCAGATGCAGCTGCGCGCGTGCCACTCACTCTTCAGCACATCGGTGTGTACTCGTACACGCGAGACGCGTTGGCCAGGTGGGCCGCGCTCCCGACGCACCCGCTGGAAGAGATCGAGCGACTGGAGCAGCTTCGTCCGCTTGCGAATGGAATGAACATCGGCGTCGCTGTGGTTGGTGAGCGCGCCGAATGCGGCATAGATACCGAGCAAGACTTACACAACGCGAACGCGCGGTGGAGCGCGTTCGTGGCCGAGGAACAGTGATGGCACTGAATACCGAGTCACCGCAGCAGACGCGCTACGTCTTTGTCACTGGCGGCGTCGTGTCGTCGTTGGGGAAGGGGATAGCTGCCGCCTCGATTGGGCGGCTGCTCGTAGAGCGTGGCATGCGCGTGACGATCATGAAGTTCGACCCGTACCTCAACGTGGATCCGGGAACGATGTCGCCGTTTCAACACGGGGAGGTATTCGTCACCGACGATGGAGCCGAAACAGATCTCGACTTGGGCCATTACGAGCGCTTTATCGACCGCTCACTGTCACAGGCCAACAACGTCACCACCGGCCGCATCTATCTTAACGTCATTACCAAGGAGCGCCGCGGTGAGTATCTGGGTTCGACCGTACAGGTCATCCCGCATATCACCGACGAGATAAAATCGGCGATGAAGCGGCTGGCCCCGGACAACGATGTGGTCATCGTGGAGATCGGCGGCACGGTCGGTGATATCGAGTCGCTGCCCTTTCTGGAAGCGATAAGGCAGTTCCGGCAGGAGATCGGGCGTGAGCACGGCATCTTCATCCATCTGACGCTGGTGCCGTACATTGCGGCGGCAGGCGAGGTGAAGACCAAGCCGACGCAGCATTCGGTGCGCGACTTGATGGAGATTGGGATCCAGCCAGACATCCTTATCTGTCGCGCTGAACGCCCCCTGTCGGAGGACGTGAAGCGCAAGATTGCGCTCTTCTGCAACGTCGAGTTCGGCGCGGTTGTCGAGAGTCGCGACGTACCCACGATCTACCAGATACCTCTCGTCTTTCACGAGCAGGGACTGGACGAGCGCGTGATGCACCGACTCGGCCTGCTCGGTCGCAAGGCGCCCGATCTGTCAGCGTGGCGCGGTATAGTCAAGCGAATCATCGCGCCTGCGCGCAAGGTACGCATCGCTGTCGTTGGCAAGTACACTGAGCTCATCGACAGCTACAAGAGCGTGCAGGAGGCGTTGATACACGGCGGCATCGCGAACAACGTTGGGGTGGACATGTCGTGGATTTCGAGCGACACGTTCACGTCGCGGGAGAAGACGCGCGAGATCCTGTCGGAGTTTGACGGGCTGATTGTGCCTGGCGGGTTCGGCGTGCGCGGAGTGGAAGGAATGGTCGAGGCCATTCGTTACGCGCGTGAAGCCGGCCTGCCGTTCTTCGGCATCTGTCTGGGAATGCAGGTCGCCATCGTGGAGTTCGCACGCAACGTGATGGGCCTGGACGACAGCAACTCGAGCGAGTTTTCGCCTGACTGCGGCAACGCCGTTGTCTCGCTGATGGAATCGCAGCAGCACGTTACGGATATGGGCGGCACGATGCGACTGGGGCAGTATCCGTGCAGGCTGGGCGAGGGCACGCGCGCCGAGTCGATGTACGGCACGTCGCAGGTGAGTGAGCGACACAGGCATCGGTACGAGGTGTCCAACGCTTACCGGGACGGCTTCATCGAGCACGGCCTCACGCTCAGCGGACTGTCACCCGACGGCTCACTGGTGGAGATCGTCGAGCTGCAGACACACCCGTGGTTCGTGGGCTGCCAGTTTCATCCGGAGCTCAAGTCACGCCCAACTCGGCCACATCCGCTGTTCGCCGGCTTCATTGCGGCGGCCGCGGAACATGAGCGCGCCGCTCACAACGGGAGTGAGTTAGAGATTCCGATTGACGCGACGGCCGAGGTGACGGACAGAGCGACCGTTGGGGCGACCACCGCTTCGTGAGGATACTCTTCCCACGCGACCGTTTCTTTCTCATCGCCGGCCCCTGCGTGCTGCAGGACGACGCCTTGAATCTGCAGATCGCGGAGATGCTGCTGCGGTTGAAAGATCGCTTTCCCGGCGGGGTGATTTACAAGGCGAGCTTTGACAAGGCCAACCGATCCAATGCCGGCGCGGCGCGCGGACCGGGTCTCGACGAGGGCCTCGCGGCACTCGGGCGCGTGAGGGCGGCGACAGGTTTACCGGTGCTTACCGACGTTCACGACGCGGCCCAGTGCGCCACCGTTGCAAGTCAGGTTGACGCGCTTCAGATCCCCGCGTTCCTGTGTCGACAGACCGATCTTCTCGAAGCCGCCGGTGCCACCGGTCGTGCGGTCAACGTGAAGAAAGGGCAGTGGATGCAACCGGAAGGAATGCGCGGTGCCGTTGAGAAAGTTAGAAGGGCGGCACGCGTTACAGACGGCGGCCCAACCGGAGTTGACAGTGACCTCGCCGGCAACGCAAGCAGCGCGGTGACGAACGACGTTGCTGTAACGGAGCGCGGGACGTTTTTTGGCTACGGTGATCTCGTAGTGGACATGCGCTCGTTCGTGAGGATGCGCGCGGCGTGCGATGCACCCGTGATCTTTGACGCAACCCACAGCGTGCAGCAGCCGGGTAAGGGAGTGGGCGGATCCAGCGGCGGCGCTCGGGAATTCATTCCGGTTCTGGCGCTGGCGGCGATCGCGGCGGGCGCGGACGGCGTGTTCGTTGAGACCCATCCCTCGCCCGACAACGCGCCGAGCGATGGGCCGAACATGCTGCCGTTGTCGGAACTCGGTGATCTGGTTGACCGAATGGTGGATCTTTGGGCGCGGGTACGCCGCTGAACAGTCACGGCGTTTCTGACGGCGTACGCCATGCCGAAGTGCTCGAGCGAGCGCGTCACGTCCTCGCGCTCGAGTCAGAAGCGTTGCGCGAGACGGGTGCTCGCCTGGGTGATGAGATCGTGCGTGCGGTGGAATTGATTGCGCACTCCAGCGGCCGCGTGATCGTGTGCGGCGTGGGCAAGTCCGGCCTGATCGGACGAAAGATCGCGGCAACACTCACGTCTACCGGCACCCCCGCGATCTTCCTGCACCCCGCGGACAGTGTGCACGGTGACCTTGGGATCGTGGGCGAGTCAGATGTTGCGATCCTGATCTCCAAGAGCGGAGAGTCGGACGAGCTGCTCGGGTTGCTGGATCATCTCAAGCGGCTTGGTGTTAGCACGGTCGCGATCACGTCGACCGCCGACTCGACACTCGCGGCGCACGCGGACGTCGTGCTCGATGCGTGGGTGAGGGAAGAGGCGTGCCCGCACGGTCTTGCGCCGACCACCAGTACCACGGTTGCACTCGCGCTGGGCGACGCGCTGGCTGTCTCGCTGCTGGAAGAAAAGGGCTTCGATGCGGCCGACTTCGCGCGCATACACCCCGGCGGAGCGCTTGGCCGCAAGATGCTCACGCGCGTTCGCGACGTTATGCTGACGAGTGATCTTCCGGCACTCCCATTAAGCGCGACGATGCGGGACGCGATCGTACAGTTGGCGGAGCGTCGCGGGTTGGCTGTCGTTGTCGATGGTAGCAGCCATGTGCTGGGCGTGATTACGGCCGGCGACCTGACGCGTCTCTTGGACCGAGAGCTGGACCCGATGCGAGTTGGCGTGGAAAGTGTGATGAACCGGAATCCGAGACTGGCCTTTCCAGACGAGCTTGGCAGCGCGGTCGTGCATCGCATGGAAGAGCACGGAATCATGGCTGTTCCCGTCATTGGACAGGGCGATGAGCTGTGCGGGGTCGTTCATCTTCACGATCTGCTTCGAGCAGGGGCCGCGTGAAAGGGACGGCCAGAATGGCTGTGTGCGGCGTTCTTGCGATCACACTGGGCGCTGCCTCAGCGTGCCGGAGCGGGAAAAAGACGCCGCCTGTGTCAGCGCGTTCGGCACTGGCCGACTCGGCCGATCAGGTGATGTATGGGGCGCGTTTCAATCTCACTGATCACGGTATTCTCCGAGCGGAGCTGAACGCCGATACGGCATTCTTCTTCGACGACAACACGCGTGTCGAACTGTCACCGGTAAACACAACGTTCTTCACGGCTACGGGAACCAAGAGCGCGGTGCTCACGTCGCGTCGCGGCACCTACCGTACGCAGAGTGGAGAGATGGTGGCGCGCGGCGATGCGGTGGTTGACTCGCAAGATGGGCGCAGATTGCGGTCGGAGGAGCTCAAGTACGATCAGAACCGCAATCAGGTATCCAGCGACAGCGCCTTCGTGCTGACCGAACCTGACCGTCGCCTCGAGGGTGTGGGATTTCGATCTGACCCGAACCTGCAACACGTGCAGGTTCTGAATGCGCAGTCTGGGACAACAGGGACCGTCACCATTCCAAATCAATGACCAGCCGTATACGGATGTCGCTCGCGATGTTGGCCGTAACGGTGCTGAGCGGTTCGGCTGCCGCTCAGACCGTCGTACCTCAATCCGGCGGACCGCAGCCGGGCGGCAAGTGCATCGTGCAGTTCGAGGGCTCGTCGGGTGATCGCACCACGCGCATCAATTCCAGTAAGCTGCCCTCGGGCAAGTTCAACGTGTACGTAGGCGGCGCCTTCCTCGGCCGGTGTCAGGGACAGGATGTGACTCTGCGCTCGGACAGCGCGGAGTACTACGGCGACCAGAACTTGTTGTACCTCATCAACAATGTGCACTACATCGAGCCGCGCGCCACCGTCGATGCGCAGCGCATGACCTACTGGACCGCTGAGGCGCATCTAAAGGCCGAGGGGAATGTGTATGCGGTTCTGCCGAGCGGAACGACAATGCGGGGGCCTGTCGCTGACTACTACCGCGCGTTGCCGCCGATCAGGACCGTGGCGTTGCTGGTCGCGACCGGTCAGCCGCATCTCAGTCTCGTGCAGCGTGACTCGATCACGGGTCGGCAGAGCGATACTGTGCGTGTGGTGGCGCAGCGAATAACCACGATCGGCGACAGCCTCGTGTACGCCGGTGGCAACGTACACATCACGCGGCCCGATCTGCTTGCAACAGGTGATTCGGCTTTCGTGGATCAGGGGGCTGGTAGGGCGCGTCTATTGCTCAAGCCGAGCGTTGAATCACGACAGAGCCGGCCGTTCACGCTGACCGGCGGAATTATTGACGTGTTCTCCCAGAACAGGATGGTGAACCGCGTCGTCGCCTCGCCCAATGGCCACGCCACCAGCCAGGACCTGCAACTGCTGGCCGACTCGGTGGACCTGCGCGTGCGGAACAATGCACTGGAGCGCGCGATAGCGTGGGGCAAGACGCGCGCGCACGCGCTCTCTCCGGACCGCGACATCGTCGCGGACTCGATTGACGCGATTCTTCCGGACCAGCACGTTCGTGAAATCCATGCGGTTGGCGGGGCATACGTCACCAGCATTCCAGACACCGCTGTCGTGCACACCGCTGAGCGGGATTGGATTCAAGGAGATACGCTTGTCGCGATGTTCGACTCCACGACTCGCGCGGACACGGCGCACACGCCTCCGATCCGGTCTATCGTGGCACGAACTCGCGCCCGCGCCTTGTACCACGTCAAGGGGAACGACCGCGCAAAGAGCAGGCCCGGCGTCAACTACGTGGTCGGTCGCGTCATCGACATTGCGTTCCAGGACAGAGCCGTCCAGACCGTCACTGTGACTGACAAGGCCAGTGGACTCTTCCTCGAGCCGATCGACAGCGCGACTGCAGCGCACGCCGGGTCTCCAGCGAAGCGCGCCGCGCCGCGCATAGCCGCACCGCGCAGGCGGGGAAGGCAGTGACGTCGCCGATCTACTCGGACGTCATTGCCTCGCTCCTTGCTCATGCCGCTGGTGACGAGCTGTCGGCAGTGCTCGCGCTCGAGGCGCTGGTTCGCTGTGCGGACGGTTCCGGCTCGGCCACGCTCAACTCCATCGCGATAGCGTATCGGGACGAGTACCTACGCGGGCTGCGTGACGACGGTAGGGATGCTCCGCGCGAGGCAGGCCGCCTCAGCCTGGACGAGGTGCGGGCCTTTCTCACCACGTGGGTCATCCCGCGCCTGGCCGAAAACGGCGTTGTCGTCGTGCCGCCTGGAGAGATTGGCGACTACACGCAGGTTCGCTTGTCGGATCGCTTGTGGAGCGATGTCGCCCCGCTCCGCGCGCAAGTTGCCGAAATGCTACGCCAGACGGGGGAATTTGCTCGGGTCACTACCGGACCCATCGGTCCGCACGACCGGGCGGCAGGACACAGTACGCTCGAAGCGGACGGACTGGTGAAAGTGTATCGTCGGCGGACCGTGGTCAATGATGTTGCGCTGCAATTGAAGCAGGGCGAGATCGTCGGCCTGCTCGGACCCAATGGCGCGGGGAAGACCACCACTTTTTACATGATTGTTGGCCTGGTTCAGCCGCTGACCGGGATGATCAAACTGGACGGAGAGAACATCACCGAGATGCCGATGTACCAACGTGCTCGCCTCGGTATCGGCTACCTGTCGCAGGAGCCGTCCATCTTCCGGAAGTTGAGTGTGGAGGACAACATCCTTGCGATTTTGCAGACACTCCCAATTTCCGAAGATGAGCGCCAGGAGCGGCTGGAGCGGCTGCTGGACGAGCTGAGCATCAAGCGTCTGCGCAAGAGCAAGGCGTATGCATTGTCTGGCGGAGAGCGCCGTCGGCTCGAGATCACGCGCGCGCTGGTTACGGATCCTAAGTTCATGATGTTGGACGAGCCGTTTGCGGGCGTCGATCCAATCGCTGTTCACGATATCCAGACCATCGTGTCTGGGCTGCGTCAGCGAAATATCGGCGTACTCATCAGCGATCACAACGTTGAGCAGACACTCGACATCGTCGACCGCGCGTATATCATGTTTGACGGGCAGGTCAAAGTTTCAGGAACTGTCCGTGAACTCGTCTTCGACGACACGGTTGCAAAGATTTACCTTGGCCCCACGCT
Source organism: Gemmatimonadaceae bacterium (assembly GCA_051001375.1). GTDB lineage: Bacteria > Gemmatimonadota > Gemmatimonadetes > Gemmatimonadales > Gemmatimonadaceae > Fen-1247. The sequence continues at coordinate 1,658 of JBPCNJ010000330.1, read as the reverse complement.
GACCGCGCGACTGCGCGAGCGGTTTGCGGACAGCGGCACCGGAGCGTACGCATGAGATCCAGCCTCAGTCAGTCTACCCAACTCCGGCAGGACCTGAAAATCAACCCGCGGCTGTACCAGGCGATGGACCTGCTGTACATGCCCCTTCTGGACTTGCAGCAACACCTCAAGCAGGAGCTTCTCAACAATCCGTTTCTCGATCTCGTCGACGACGACGAGGAAGATGATGACACCGAAGAAACGGAAGTCGCCGACGAGGACGAGAAGCCCGAGAGTGACGTCATAGATTGGGAAGAGATCCTTCTAGACGGCTTCGACACGGGCGGGCACCGGGAAGAGCGCGAGGAGCGCGAGCACTTCGAACCGGTAACCGTCGACACACGTGATCTGGGCGATCACCTGCGCGATCAGATGGCGCTGCTCGAACTGACTCCACGCCAGCGGATTCTCGCCGATGAGTTCATGGGCAACGTCAACGACGACGGCTATCTCGCGACCTCCCCCGCCGAAGTGATGCGTGGGCTCAACGAGATCGTCACCGAAGCTGCCGATGCGGCCGGTCTCGACGTCGGCGACGCGCTGTACACCGAGGCAGAGGTGGAGGAGATGCTCAACATCGTCCAATCCCTGGATCCTCCAGGCGTTGGCGCGGGGGATCTTAAGGAGTGTCTTCTGTTGCAGCTGCGCGAGGCGGGCCTGCAACAATCAGTTCCTTATCGGCTGGTGCGCGACTGTTTTGACGAGCTGATCAACCACCGCTGGAGCGAGATCTCCAAACGGTTTGGAATCAGCGCGGCCGATGTGCAGACCGCTGCCGACGAAATAGCGAAGTTGGATCCCAAGCCGGGCCTGCGCTACAGCTCCGGGGACGACAATTACATAATTCCCGATCTCGTCGTCGACAAAATCGACGGCAAGTATCACATTTTCCTGAATGACGCAAACCTTCCGCGCCTCAAGCTCAGCCGCGCGTATCAGGAGATCGCGCGTGACAAGAAGAAGTTCGAGGGCGAGAACAAGGAATTCATCTCCAGCAAGCTCAACTCCGCCAACTGGATGATCCAGGCAATCGAGCAGCGTCGCCAGACCATGCTCAAGGTCATGAACTACATCGTCGAGCGGCAGAGTGAATTCTTTGAGCGAGGCGTGCAGTACCTCAAGCCGCTCACGTTGCGCGAGGTTGCCGAAGTGATCAGCATGCACGAGTCCACGGTGAGCCGCGTGACCAATGAGAAGTACGTGCAGACTCCACGTGGCGTGTTGCCGCTAAAATTCTTCTTCTCGTCCGGCCTGGCGACATCTGATGGAGAAGACGTCTCCGCGCGTGGGATCAAGGCGCAGCTGCAGAAGCTGGTTGAGGACGAAGACTCGCGCCATCCGCTCACCGATCAGGCAATCGTCAACATCCTGCGCGAGAGTGGTGTCCAGATAGCGCGCCGCACGGTCGCAAAGTACCGCGATCAGCTTGGCGTTCTCCCGGCCCGCATGCGCAAACGCGTATGACCGTTGCGGCGGTGCGTGGCGACCGTCAGCATCATGATCATGCGCCGCGCGTGAGCGTGCTGGTCCCGGCCAAGGACGAAGCCGAAAACCTGCCGGAGTTCATGCGCCAGGCCGCCGAGGCGTTCGCTGCCGATCCAGACGCCTACGAAGTGATC
>JBPCNJ010000329.1:0-3661 GCA_051001375.1 Gemmatimonadaceae bacterium | reverse complement strand
CGTCAACGAGCAAGGCCACGTCCGCATCCTCCAGAGCGCCCAGAAACGCTTTCATAGTCGCGCCTTCGTAACCGATGGTCGCGATGGTAACAATCGAGTTCATGTGGTGGGTAGCAGAGGTGATCGCTTCATCGTACTCATGGCAATCTCGCCTCAGCGACTCGGCCTGACCCGCTGTTCCACATCATTGCGCCTCGGCCGCGATCGTCTCCAGCGATTCCCACCGGTCGGTCGTTTCGGTGATCTCGACTTCGAGCGCTGCGAGACGTGCCCTCGCCTCGGCGATAGCGACTCCGTCGCGCAGCAGCGCCGGATCTGCCAGCGCTGCATACAACCGTGTACGATCATGCTCGAGCGCGTCGATCCGGTCCGGAAGCGCTTTCAACTCGCCCGCCTCCTTGAACGTGAGACGTCGTCTCTTCACGCCCTTTGAGTCGCGCAGCTGCTGTGGCGCGGCGGCCATACGTTTCGGCGCGGCAATCGCTGCGTTCTTCCTCTCTGGCGGAAGCCGCTGCCTCACCCAGTCCGTGTATCCGCCGACGAACTCCCCAACGCGGCCGTTGCCCTCAAGTACGAGCGTGCTGGTCACGACGGCATCGAGGAACGCGCGATCGTGACTCACAACGAGCAGTGTGCCCGTGAAGTCGAGCAGCAGTTCCTCGAGCAAGTCGAGCGTTTCGATATCAAGGTCGTTCGTCGGTTCGTCGAGTACGAGGAGGTTGAACGGCCGCGTGAACAACCGAGCCAGGAGCAATCGGTTTCGCTCACCGCCCGACAGTGCGCGGACGGGTGCGCGAGCTCGATCTGGAGAAAAAAGAAAGTCCTGTAGGTAGCCGAGTACGTGTCTTGGCTCGGAACCGATCTCGACGAAATCGGCGCCGTCCGCGATGCTGTCGAAAACGGTGCGATCGGGATCAAGCTGCTCGCGCATCTGATCGAAGTACGCGACCTGGAGGCCGGTTCCGATGCGGATAGTGCCCGTATCGGGCGCGAGCTCACCGAGTAGCAGGCGCAGCAGGGTGGTCTTGCCTGAGCCGTTCGGACCGATCAGCCCAACGCGGTCGCCGCGCATTATGGTGATCGTGAAATCGCGAATGATGCTTCGCTCGCCGCGCGCGAAGCTCACACCGCGCGCATCGACCACGAGTCGGCCGGAGCGTTCGGCCTCCTGCGTCTGAAGCGTGACTGTTCCGGTGCGCTCGCGCCGTGCCAAACGCTGGTCGCGAAGCGCTTCGAGTGAGCGGACGCGTCCCTCGTTCCGCGTGCGACGAGCCTGGATTCCGGTTCGGATCCAGATCTCCTCCTTGGCCAGCTTTCTATCGAACTCCGCCCACTCGCGCGCCTCCGCGGCGAGCGCTGCCGCCTTGCGCGTGAGATACGTGTCGTAGTCGCCGCCCCAGTCAACCAGGCGGCCGCGGTCGAGCTCGACGATGCGCGTCGCAACGCGCCGAAGAAATGCGCGGTCATGTGTGACGAAGACGAGCGTCGCTCCGGGGTCGATCAGGAAGTTCTCCATCCACTCGACAGCATCTACGTCAAGGTGATTGGTCGGCTCGTCGAGCAGCAGGACGTCGGGGTCGCGAACCAGTGCGCGCGCCAATAGCGTCTGCCGCTTGCGTCCGCCCGACGCGTCGACAAAAGCAAGGTCGCCGTCCAACCCGAGATGTGACAACACGGTCTCCACACCGACTTGCGCCTGCCACGCGCCTGCCGAGTCGAGCGCGTGGTGCAGACGGTCGAGCTCACGCAATGCGTCCGGGCTCGCGTTCGCGCCAACGCGGTGACTGGCCAGGTGATAGCGCGCGAGAAGCCGACCGGTGTCGCCCAATCCGGCGGCAACAACGTCGTACGTGGTACCAGCCACGTCATCCGGGATTTCCTGCTCCAGCCGCGCGACGGTGACACCCGTCTGGCGCACGACTTCGCCCGCGTCCGGGGCTATTGTGCCGTCGAGCAGCTTCATGATGGTGCTCTTGCCAGCGCCGTTGCGGCCGAGCAGACACACGCGCTCCCCGCGCTCGATGCTAAACGACGCGTGATCGAGGACCGGCGGCCCTCCGAACGCGATGCTGACGTCCTGCATGCCCAGTAGGGCCATAGCCTTGTCGCTTCTCAAACTCGTAAATTTGCGTCAGCTCACCAACCACTGGTAGGGGACAGCTCATATGCCTTGAGAGCCGCTCCCAGTTCCTCCGGTACGCTGCAACAGGCGTCTACGGCGAACGAAGACAACGGTTCCCGTAACTGCGGCAACGACTCCTGATACCAGGAATATCCATCCCAGCACGACGGCGAAAGACCGATCGAAAAACTTCATCAGCGTCACGCCGCCCACCACGCACTGGAGCGCCGTGCGTGCGTACGCGAGGAATGTCCGTTCATTGGCGAGCGTCGTTCTATCGACGGAGAGATCGTCGCTAAGAGGAAGATGATGCGAGGTGGCGCTGGTCGTCAGAAAACCTCCCGAGCAAGTGATGCTGGTATCTTGGTTGAGCTACGACCACTTCACGCAATATTCGTGACGCTGATTACGCTCATTGATGTCTGACTTTTCCTTTCGAACGTCGCACGAGCACGGCGATGCGCGGCTCGGCTGGTTCGATACTCCGCACGGGGTCGTTGAGACACCGGCGTTCATGCCCGTCGGTACTCACGGCACTGTGAGGGGACTGTCGATGGACGAGGTCGCTGCCGCGGGTGCGCAGATGATTCTGTCGAACGCATATCACCTGTATTTGCGTCCGGGCGACATGATGGTGCGCGCTCTGGGTGGACTGCACGCATTCACGCGGTGGAAGGGTCCGATGCTGACCGATTCGGGTGGATTCCAGGTGTTCTCGCTGGCGAAGCTGCGAACCGTGCGCGAGGATGGGGTGGAGTTTCAGAGTCACATCGATGGATCACGGCATCACTACACGCCCGAGAGCGTGATGCGGATTGAGCGGAACATCGGTGCGGACGTGATAATGCAGTTGGACGAGTTGATCGCGGGGCAGGCGGAGCTCTCGACCTCGCGGTCAGCGATGGAGCGGAGCCTTCGCTGGCTGCAGCGTTGCCAGGTGGAGTTCGATCGCATCTCACGTGAGGGAAGGGAGAGCGCTCCCGACGTCGCGATATTGCAGGTTCCGGCTGCCGACATCATTGCTCCGTCTCAAGCGCTCTTTCCAATTGTCCAGGGTGGCACGCATCCCGAACTGCGCCGCGACTCGATCACCGGCATTCTCAACAGTGGTGAGTGGCACGGCATCGCAATCGGCGGGCTTTCCGTCGGCGAGACCAAGGCCGACATGTATGCAATGCTCGAGGTCTGTGGACCGATCCTGCCGCGCAGCGTGCCGCGCTATCTCATGGGTGTCGGCTTTCCGGATGACCTGATCGAAGGTGTGCGCCGCGGCATCGATCTGTTTGATTGTGTGGCGCCCACGCGCATGGGGCTCGACGGCACCGCGTTCACTCCCGACGGCAAGGTGCAGATCCGGCAGAGTAGCTATCGCACCGATCGTCGTCCGTTGATGTAGGACTGTGCCTGCCCGTGTTGCACGCAGTACGATCGGGCGTATCTGCGCCATCTTTTCGCGTGCGAGGAAATGCTGGGGCGGCGTCTCCTCGCGCTACATAACATTTCATTTCTGATCGCTATAATGCGCGACGCACGCAACGC
>JBPCNJ010000328.1:0-6438 GCA_051001375.1 Gemmatimonadaceae bacterium | reverse complement strand
TTACGATTTGTCGTATCCGGTGTCCGACAACCCTCGTGGGCGCGGCAATTCCCACGTTCACTTCTTGTTCCATGACAATTTGCCCCCTTCCGCGTGTCATGGCATCCTCTATTCTATAGGGTATGACCCTCGCAGCACCGATCCGTCGGGCGGCTACCAGGACGGTTGTTCTCGACCGGTCACTGGAGGCACTGCCACTGTTCCGGCTGAGTGATTCAGCCGAGGAGGGAGCGATAAGCTACGCCCCGGAAGGCGGCGGACGATGGCGGGTTCTTCCGGCACCGGGAGATCGCCTGCCAGGGACCTTTGACCAGGATGTGTACGTCGAGCTGATGCATCGCTACGGCGATGCCGGCTCGCCCGAGGACGGGGCGGTAACGTTCACCTTGCATGCGTTTCTGCGCTCCATAGGGCGTAGAGTTGATGGGCGCACATACGAGCAGTTGCGGTCCGCGCTGACCCGCCTGGAACGCACGACTCTGGAATCTGGTGGGGTGTATGGAGTTGCCTCTGAACCGCCGTTGGAAGGGAGTTTCACCCTGCTCAGCTCTGTTACGATCGAGCGGCGTAGACTCACCGACCGGGATCAGCTAGCCCTTTTCTCCAGCCTAGCTGCATCGGAACCGGGTGATGCGCGCGTGATCATATCGCCCCTGATGCGAGCTAACATAGCAGCCGGCGCGACTGTCGCGCTATCGCTGCCGCAGTACCAAAGTCTATCCAATCCGGTCGCGCGCAGGCTGTACCGGCTGCTCAACGTCATTCGTACGGAGAGTGGCGGCACGGATGGACCGGATCGCTCGGATCGCTCGGATCGTTCGGATCAAATAGTCTGGCGCGTTCCCCTGGAGCGGCTCGCGGCCCGGCTCCCGCTGACGCAACGATACCCTTCGCACCTTCAGCGCGTCTTAATACCGGCACATGAGATGCTGATCACAGCGGGTCTACTGCGGGACGCATCGTTCCAGCAGACAGACCGCGATTGGCACGTGGAGTACGCACTCGCGCCGGCACTCGCAAGCGTGCCCGCGAGTGCAGTTGCAACGCGGAACCATATGGCCCCGTAACTTTACAATCAATATGCGCAAATTCCGCGTTTCACGTCTTGCCGTCCTAGGGGCGGTCGCCCTCCCTGCAGTCATGGGAGCTTTCATTATCCAGCAGCAGCAAAACGTCGCGGGCGCCCAGCTTCTCGACGAGGTGTTGCGCATCACCGCCTCGCGCTACGTCGATAGTGTCGGGTCAAACTCACTGTACGAGAAAGCCGCCCAGGGTCTGGTGCACGAGCTGAAGGATCCCTACTCGGTCCTGTTCACGCCAAAGGAGTTCTCGCAGTTCAATCAACAGACTGGCGGCAAGTACGGCGGCATCGGAATGGAGATCGCCGAAACGCAGGGCTTTGTCACCGTGCAGCGGGTTTTCCCGAACACACCGGCCGCCGCGGGCGGCGTGCAGGAAGGTGACCGCATCATCCAGATCGACACCACCAACGCACGCGGTTGGACGACGGCGCAGGTGTACGACAAGCTCAAGGGCGATCCGGGTACGACGGTGACGGTCAAGTTTGGCCGCGCCGATGTTGCCGAGCTCATTCCGATGAAGTTCACGCGCGCCATCGTGCACATCCCGGCGGTCCCGTACACGCTTGTGTTCGACAGTGTCGGGTACGTACCGGTCCAGCAGTTCAATGAGACCGCCACGCAGGAGTTGGACGACGCTATCGCCGCGGTCAAGAAGAAGGGTGCGACCCGTCTCATCCTCGATCTGCGCGGCAACCCGGGCGGCTTTCTGGATCAGGCCATCAGCATGAGCAACCTGTTCCTCAAGCAGGGCCAGCCGATCCTGAGCGTCCGCGGACGCACCGGTGAGGTACAGGCGTACAGCGCAACGGACGAGCCACGCGTTCCTTCCATTCCGATGGTCGTGCTGGTGGACGGCCACAGCGCTTCGGCAGCGGAGATCGTTGCGGGCGCGCTGCAGGATCACGATCGCGCGCTTCTGATCGGTACCACGTCGTTTGGAAAGGGACTGGTGCAGAGCCTCTTCCAACTGGAGGGCGGCTACGCGCTCAAGATGACGACGGCCAAGTGGTATACGCCAAGTGGCCGCTCGATTCAGAAAGAGCGCAAGCTGTTGGCCGATGGTGAGTTCGTGGAAGTGATGCCAGACTCGCTGGAGAGCGACTCGGTCAAGCGTGCTCGTCCAAAGTTCAAGAGCGATGCTGGCCGCATCGTTTACGGCGGCGGCGCGATAACGCCGGACCTGATCGTCAAACCGGACACTCTGAGCACGCCGGAGCAGAAGCTGCTCCAATCACTGGCTCCCAAGCAGCAGATCTTTGCGTCGGAGTTACAGGATTACGCCAGCACATTCAGGGGCAAGGTACCTGTCGACTTCACGGTAACGCCGCAGATGCAAAGCGCATTTATCGCCCGACTGCGCGCCAAGGGTGTCACTGTGGATCCAACGCTGCTTGCAGCTGGCGGCGAGGAGTTGGACAGAATCATCGGGATGCGAATCACGACGCTCTCGTTTGGCGCTGCCGCGACAAAGCGTAAGTATCTGAGCGATGACAATCAGCTACAGAAGGCAATAGCGGTGCTCAAGTCTGTCCCTAACCAGCAATCGCTATTCGCGATTGCCCAGCGCGAGAATGGAGCAACCGCATCGCGCTAGAGCGGCTGGATCATGGTGGCGCGTTCGTGCGAGCGCTTGACGATAGGGACAATGTGACGGCCGGTCTGCCACCTGCCGAGCCGTCACGCCGGTCGCTGGGCATCACCGTACTGGCGGTGCTGGCGGTGGTGTACACGCTGTACTTCGGACACGCGTTCTTCGTCCCGATCATATTCGCGATGGAGCTCAATTTCCTGTTGAGCCCGGCGATTCGATGGGCTCGCCGCCGGTTGGGACTTCCGGCGGGAATCAGTGCCGCACTGCTGATCCTCACTCTAGCCGGCACACTCGGGTTCGGCGTCTATGAACTGTCCGGACCGGCACGTGGATGGTTGGTGTCGGCACCGGCAACACTGTCGCAGGCTGGCGCCAAGCTGCACACGCTGCTCAAGCCGATGGAGCAGATGTCCAAGACGGCCGAGCAGATGGAAAAGGCGAGCAACGTCAGCGGTCAGCCGACGACTGTACGCACAGTCGTTCTTGCGGGGCCGAGCATGGGCTCGCGCTTCTTTGGGACGACGCAGAGCCTGGTCGGGGCACTGCTGGAAGTGTTGGTGCTGCTGTTCTTCCTCCTCTCGGCGGGCGATCTCTTTTTACAGAAGGTGATCAAGGTGCTACCGCGGGCAACCGGCCAACGCGTCGCGGTGGAAGTGGCTCGACAGATCGAGACGTCGCTATCGATGTATCTGGTGACGTCCGCCCTGCTCAATCTGATGGAAGGCGTGGTCGTCAGCGGCGTGATGTTTCTACTCGGAATGCCGAATCCGCTGCTGTGGGGCGCGATGGTCACGGTGCTGGAGTTCATTCCATATGTTGGTGCGTTCGCGATAATCGTTGTATTCACTATCGCGTCGCTCACAGTGTTCGACAATGTCGGACATGCGCTGCTGGTGCCTGCCAGCTTCGTTGCTGTGAATCTGCTTCAGGGCAACTTCATCGGGCCCATGGTCATGGGTCACCGCCTGTCGCTTAATCCCGTTGCGATCTTCATCGGTGTCGCGTTCTGGGTGGAAGTCTGGGGAATTCCCGGAGCTTTTCTGGCGGTTCCGCTGCTGGCCACGCTCAAGATTGTCTGCGATCACGTTCCGTCGCTCGCGCCGGTCGGTGAGTTCCTGGGTCAGCGCGACCAGCAGGAACGCAGGCTTGCGGTGCGTGCGGCGGCGTGATCGCCGCAACAGGCAATCGATCGATCGCTGGCACCGTCGAGCCTTTTAACGGATTTCGTCCTGCCGCGTTGAAGTTCCTGCGCGCCCTAGCACGTAACAACCGCAAGGAATGGTTCGAGGAAAATCGCGCGACGTACGAGCGCGAGGTGAAGCTTCCGTTGCAGATGCTGGTGGAAGAAGTTGACGCTCGATTAGGAACGATAGCGCCTGAGATCACGGGCAGTCCCAAGCGCTCTGTGTTCAGGATTTATCGCGATGTCCGCTTCTCGAACGACAAATCGCCATACAAGACCAACGCTGCCTGTTGGTTTCACCATCGCGACGCTGGGCACTCGGTTGGTACCCAGGCCGTGCACGGCGGCGCCGGTATGTATTTTCAAATTGCGCCGGGTGATTCCATGATCGCGGGCGGTATCTGGATGCCACCTACCGCCGCTCTTAAAGTGCTGCGCGAAAAGATCGCTGAAGATCATGAGGAGCTGGACGCGATCATCGGTGAGCCAGCGTTCCGTAGTGCCTTTGGTAAGTTGAGCGAGGAGTCGGTGCTCAAGCGACCGCCGCGCGGCTTTGACGCGGACCATGCTGCCACGCACCTGCTTCGTTTCAAATCATTTACCGTAGGGAAAGCGCTAACGGACGCCGAAGTGCTGAGCCCGCGATTGCCAGATATCATTGCGCGCAGATACACCGTCATGCTCCCGTTCGTGCGTTGGCTCAACACCGCCCTAGGTCTGCCTGCCGCCACAAGGCGATGAGAAAAAGGCGATGAGGACGAGGCAATGAGCGCCATCCATCCGGACCGGGAGCGTGCCCGAGAGCTAGTGCTCGCGTTCGGATGGAATACGACAGCGTACCAGATACTCAACCCTGGGTTCCAGCTCTGGTTCTCAGCCACGCATGCGGCTGTGGTCGGGTACGTGCGCTCGGTCGGAAGGAGAGTTGTTGGCGGTGCGCCGGTATGCGCGGCGGAGCATCTGGCCGATGTTGCGCAGGAGTTCGAGCATGTCGCGGCAGAGGCCGGTGAGCGCGCGGTGTACTTTGGCGCGGAAGGACGGCTGGACGCAGCCTATCAGAACTCATCCACTCACGCGGCGATCCTGCTCGGCGCGCAACCGGTATGGCGTCCGAGTGATTGGGCGCCGATAGTTGATGGCCATGCTTCGTTGCGGGCGCAGCTCAATCGTGCGCGCAACAAGGGCGTGCGCGTGGAGCTGTGGGGATCGGAGACGGCTGAGCACAATGCGGGACTGCAGAAATGCCTGCGCGAGTGGCTCGGAACACGGGGACTGCCACCGCTACATTTTCTCGTGGAGCCTGAGACGCTGGGCCACTTACTGGACAGGCGCGTATTCGTGGCGTCGCGTGGAGCCAAGCCCGTCGGTTTTCTCGTCGCGTCGCCAATATCGGCGCGGAACGGGTGGCTGACCGAGCAGTTTGTGCGCGGTCGCGGTGCACCGAACGGAACCGCCGAACTGATGATTGACGCAGCGGTGCGCTGGATGGCGGAGCAGAACGCCGACTACGTCACTCTTGGGCTGGCACCGCTGTCGCGCAGAGCCGGAGACTCGGACGAGCAATCGCTATGGCTCAAGCTCGCTTTCCGTTGGGTGCGTGCACACGGTCGGCGGTTCTACAATTTCGACGGGCTGGACACATTTAAGGCCAAATTCTATCCTGAGCGATGGGAGCCCGTGTACGCGATCGCGAGCGAGCGAAGCTTCTCACTCCGCTCGCTGTACGCGATCGCGGCGGCGTTCACCGAGGGGCATCCGATCGCGACAGTGATGCGCGGGCTCACCGACGCTGCGCGGCAGGAGCTACACTGGATCCGGCGGCGCGCTCAATGAGATCGTGATAGTCCAGCTGATGTCTTTCCCATCCTGTTAATCCCGTCTCAAGTATTTCGGACAGGATTAACAGGATAATTGGATCGCGCAAGGTCAGCCGTGATGCTTCTTGTTGTCGCGCTCCAGGTCATCATCGAACGAATCATGTTGCGGGCGTCCCTTGGTCTTGTCATTTCCTTCGGGGCCGGTCGGGTGCGCGTCGGTTCCGCGTGCGGTGTTCCCTACGTCATCGCGCGCATCGCCGCGTGCCGCTGTCCGTGAGTCGGGTTTGACGTCGTTGCGCTGGTCCGGTGGTATCGGATTGCGCTCATCGTCGTTGTCACGATACTTGTCACGGGGGCTTCCGCTGGTGTTGTGTTCGGCGTTGTATTGGGCGCTGTGTTTGTTGTGGTCCTTCTTATTACTGTCTGGTGCCATGATTCCTCCGAAGTGGCGGGCTATGCCGTTTGGGTAGTGAGTTCGGCAGCAGCCGTGCCACGGCAGCCGCAATCCACCGACTGGAAAGAAAGTGTTGTCGAGGTATTATCATGGAGACGTGTCCAATGATCACTCCACCGCTACGCCAACTTCACTCAAAACATCGGTGACTCACCGGTGACCGGGGAGCGTAGGCGGCGAGTCGTAGTGATTGGCGCCGGCGCGGCGGGCTCGATGGCGGCGATCTTCGCCGCAACGGCCGGAGCAGAGTCGGTGCTACTGGAGCGCACGAAGGACGGTGGTCGCAAGATTCTCATCAGCGGTGGTGGCCG
>JBPCNJ010000327.1:0-6068 GCA_051001375.1 Gemmatimonadaceae bacterium | reverse complement strand
GGATAAGCCCTCGCACCCGCTCAATGAACCAGTAGTTACGCTAGCGGTTGGTGATCCTCGCTACACGTTGCCGCTATCGTGCTATGATGGTGCTACCTGGTGCCGCCAAAGGCTGACTTCAGCCCGTCCGCCGCGTACTGCTCAGCGTCCTTCGCCTTATCTACGACGCTGCCCATGCCAAAGAACTCGTGCGTCACGCCATTGTAGTTCTGGTACCGCACGTTCACACCGGCGTTCTTGAGATTCTGCGCCAGCATTTCACCCTCGGATCGAAGTGGATCGATCTGATCAGTGATGACGGTCGTGGGCGGAAGTCCCTTGAGATTCGCGTGCACCAGATCCAGGCGCGGATCCTTCCAGTCGGTGGGACCATTGGCGTACTTATCGAAGAACCACACCATCATCGCCTTATTTAGCGGCTTGGCCATGGCGTTCTCGCGATACGAAACTGTATTGGTGTCGGTGCCAGCGACGGGGTAGACGGCGACCACATACACCGGAAGCTTGACCGAGCTATCCCGCGCGGTCATCGCCGTCGCAACAGCGAGATTGCCGCCCGCGCTCTCGCCAGCGGTAGCGACCATGTTCGGGTTGCCGTGAATCGACGCCGCATTCTTGAGCGCCCACTGGTACGCCGCGAACGCGTCCTGGTGGGCAGCCGGAAACTTGTGCTCCGGTGCCAGGCGATAGCCTACGGATACAACCACCGCGTTGGCCAGCTTGGACAGCGCGCGTGCCCCCGCGTCGTACGAGGTGATGCTGCCGATGACCCAGCCACCGCCGTGATAGTACACGATCACGGGGAACGGTCCCGTACCTGCCTTGGGTGTGTAGATGCGAACGGGAAGCGGTCCACCAGGGCCTGGAATCGTCCTGTCAACCGTTGCGACAGCTGGATCAGGCGCTGCAGATTTGCCCTGCTTCGTGAGGACCGCCTTCACGGCATCCGCCGGCGAGGGCTGCTTCCGCGCTTCCGGTGCGCTCAGCGTCGTGATCGGCTTGCCTCCCAGCGCTGCGAGCTGGTCCAGAACCGCCTGCATCTGTGGATCTGGCTGAGCCATCGCCGGCGCCGGTGCGTTCCCGCTGTTTGACGCAGCCATCGCTGTACTGTCCGCCGGGCGGATCATCGCGGTCGTGTCCGCGTTATTGGCCTCGGGCTTGGAACAGCCACTCGCGCTCAGGGAAATCGCGGCGGCCCCGATTCCGAGTGCAAGCGCGCGCGGCAACTGCGGTACTGAGGTCAATTTATCTCCGGCATGAGGTGGCGTTGGGACGATCTCGTCAGCGAATTCTGCACCCGTGGGTGCAGAAACACTATTGCGACGCGCATGCACAAAGCAGACCGCTAGGGCTCCGGACGATCTCACGGTAACGAGAAGACGACCACCTTGGCCGGAGAGCTCTTTACCTGCCACGTAAGCGGTGCATTGAGGCCCGACGCCACCGCAACGTACTGCTTGCCGGTGACCGCGTACGACACGATGCCGCCGCCAATTGGCTGGCCCGTATTGTATCGGAAGAGAACCGCGCCCGTCCGCGCATCAAAGCCAAGCACGGTGCCGCTCAGATCGGCCGCGAACACGAGACCGCCGGCCGTGGCGGTGACGCCGGCCACCATCGGCGCCGGAGATGCATACTGCCAACGGATGGTCCCGTCATCCGCATTGATCGCGGTCAGCCATCCGCGGCGTTTATCCAGCGGGTCCATCACGCCGAAGGGATCGAACAACTTCGCGCTCCCCGTCCATGGAATCCCGCGCTTGCCCTGGAGCTTCTCGGGCGCGTCCAGCTGTACCGTCGTGCACCAGTCGACGGCGCCCACATACAGCGTATTTGTCGCGGCTGAAAACGCCGGCCCGTTCCACTCCACTCCGCCCTGCACGCCGGGGCAGAATCGCGTCCCACTCAGAGTCAGTGGAACGTCTCCATTCACGAGCGTCGTGAGCACTGTCTTGTAAACGATCTGTCCACCATCTCGGTCCACTCCATACAGATGCCCGTCCTTTCCCGCCTCAGCCACAAGCTTCCGCCCGCCCGCGGTCGTGAGCAGAACGGGGGCGGCCGCGACGTCCCAATCGTGGAAGTCACGAGGAAGTAGCTGATAGACCCGCCGGAAAGTGCCCGTTCGCGCATCCAGTACGACGACGGAATACGTGTAGCTGTCGCCGCCAACACGCACGCTCTCCAGAAAGTCCGGTGCCGCGTTCCCGGTCGGGACATACAAGGCGCCAGAGAGAGTGTCCAGCGTGTACGACGTCCACGTTGTCGCGCCGCCCCGAGGTACCCGATCCGTCTCCGCCGGCCAGCTGAAATTCGCCTGACCGGACCTGGGGATCAGATCGAAACTCCAAACCTGCGCACCCGTGCTCGCATTCAGCGCCATCATCCGTCCAATCACGCCGTAGTTATCGCCGCCCGCGTTGCCGATGTAAACGAGGCCGTTCCACGCTACTGGTGACGCGGGGAAGGTCTCACCCTTCGCAACGTCACCGGCAAGCACGTTCCACACCTCCTGCCCGGTGCGCGCGTCCAGAGCGTACACGCGCCCGTCATTCGCCCCGCGAAACAGCCGCGGTCCCTCGGGCGTGTCCATGTACGCGACGCCACGGTTGACCTTGAGGTCGTAGTCGGGCTCTGGCGAATAGTGATACGCGTGCTTCCACCGAAGCGCGCACGTCGCGGCATCTATCGCGTACGTGTTCACGGCGGTGGTGAGATACATGGTGCCGTCGATCACAATCGGGCCGGTCTGCATGCTCGCCTGCTCACGCAGCGGGAAAGTGCACGTCGAGATCAGACGTGCCACATTGGCGGGAGTGACCTGAGCCAGCGGCGAAAAGCGTTCACCCGTCAGCGTGCTATTGTACGCGCCCCAATCGGTCGCTGGATCAACGGCGCGCCTTCCGCCCCGCGGCGCGAACGCGGGTCCTCGCTCAGTGGATCTGGCCCCGCGCGCCGACGTGTTAACGGGCGACTTGAGGAATGGAAGGAATTGCAGATACTGGCATCCACTCGCCGATAGCACGCATGCCGCGAGGAGCGCCGTGACCCGCATGCGCAGCTCCTCGCGTGTGGTTTGCCTGGAGTTCATCCGAGGCAAGTTACATCGTCTCGGCCTTCGCGGCGCGGTGGACATGGCTCTGAGCCGTACGAGCAGAAGACACAGCAGTCGCCGCTCTTTGGCCTCAACATGGTGTGACACTCAGGACACTCGAAAAAGAACTGACACGCGTCCAGCGGCATCTCCGCCGAGCTCCCCTTGCCGCACACAGGACAGGTGATCACCGACTCGCGTCCCATCTTTTGTTCCATGCGTTCAGCCTCCAATCAGGACCGGGAGTAATATTGCACATCATGAGGATAACCACCTTCCCCGCGTAGCTTGGCTGACCGGCTCAGCGGCGCTGGTGTGAACGATAATTCACACGACACCGAACGCATTGCGACGCTGGAGCGCGCCACGTTCGAGTATTTCCGTCGCATGACCGACAGCGACACCGGGCTCGTGCGCGATAACACCCGTGTCGGCGCGCCAGCCACGATCGCCGGCAGCGGTTTCGTGCTCGCCTGCTACGCCGTTGCCGCCCAGCGCGGATACATCGACCGCGCCAAGGCGACGCAGTACGTGCTCAGGTCGCTTCGCTTTCTGTGCAACGCGGAGCAGAGCGATTCACCGACGGCGACCGGGTACCGCGGCTTCTTCTATCACTTTCTGGACCCGCACACGGGCCGCCGCGCGGCAGGATCCGAGATCTCCACGATCGATTCCAGCATCGCGTTCGCTGGCGCACTCGTAGCGGCCGCGTACTTCAACGGAACGACTCGCGAAGAGCGAGATATTCGCGAACTCGGCGACGCTCTGTACCGACGAGCTGATTGGTCCTGGGCGCTCACTCCGGAGGGCGCGCTGACGCACGGCTGGCGTCCGCGGCGCGGCTTTCTACCGTACGCCTGGTGCGGCTACAACGAGGCGCTCTTCCTCTACATTCTCGCCCTCGGCTCCCCGACGCACGCGATACCGATTGAGAGCTACGCAAGGTGGACATCCACGTACCGGTGGAAGCGGATATATGGCCAGGAGTTCCTGTATGCAGGTCCGCTCTTCATTCACCAGCTCAGCCACATATGGATCGACTTCCGTGGAGTGCAGGACGTGTTCATGCGCTCCAAAGGAATTGACTATTTCGAGAATAGCAGGCGTGCAACGTACGTGCAGCGCGAGTACGCGCGTAGAAATCCGCGCGGCTTCGACGGCTACGACGAGTGGTCCTGGGGCATCACCGCCAGCGATGGCCCCGGTCCGGCTCGACTGGACGCCGCAGGCAAATTGCGAAAGTTCTATGCGTATCGCGCGCGCGGCGTCCCGTACGGCGCGGATGATGGAACGCTGTCGCCGTGGTCGGTCGCGGCGTCACTGCCCTTCGCGCCCGAGATCGTGCTTCCGACACTTCGTCACCTGGACGCGGTGCGCCCGGATGTCACCGGCGAGTTCGGCTACAAGTGCAGCTACAACCCAACATTCCCCGCAAGTCCGGACACATCGGCAACATCCTCCGCCGGATGGATTTCCCGAGGGCACTATGCAATAGACCAGGGCCCCGTGGTGTTGATGATCGAGAACTACCGATCCGGGCTCATCTGGCGATTGCTCCGCAGCTCAGCGCCTGTCGTCAACGGGCTCACCAGAGCGGGCTTCAGCGGTGGATGGCTCGCCCACAAGCGCGCGCCCCGCTGATCGGTGAGCCACACGTGCTCGCGTCGGTTCGCGCCGTCTTCCCGTACGAGGTACCTGTCTTGCGCTCCCTCGCGCGCCAGAGCTCGATGCCCGTATCGAGAACAACAGCCGGATTAACATGACGCGAACGATCGTATTCGACCTGAACGGTACCCTGCTGGACCTGTCCGCCCTCGACCCGGAGTTTCGCCGCCTCTTCGGCGACGCCGACGTGCGCAAAGACTGGTTCAAGCAGCTCACCGAGCTGTTCCTGACCGCGACCATCATCGATGACTACCAGAACTTTGAAACACTGAGCGACGCCGCGCTGCAGATGGTGGCCAAGCAACACAACGTCGATCTCCACGCGAAAGATCGAGCGGAAATTCTAGCGGCATCACTCACGACCCCACCATTTCCAGACGTCCGAGACGGACTGGAGAAGCGCAAAGGCGCTGGGTTTACCCTCGCCATTCTTACCAACTCGACGCTGAAATCCGCAGAGGCAAGGCTCAAAAGCGCGGGACTGCACGACTATTTCACCGCTGTCCTTTCAACCGATGCTGTCGACTGCTACAAGCCCGCAGCCACCGCGTACCGGTACGCAGCCAAGCAGCTCGACGTCGAGCTCGGCGACATGCGGCTCGTTGCGGCACACGGGTGGGATATAGCTGGCGCGATGAAGGCCGGCTGCAAGGCAGCCTTTATAGCTCGTCCGGAACAAGAGCTGAACCCGAAAAGCCCGGAGCCCGAGATCACCGGCCCCGATCTTCTGAGCGTCGCGAAAAAGATTATCGACCGCGACGCGTAAACGCGCTGCTCCATCAAGCTTGCCGGGGCGAGCCCGTAGATACCTGCGATCTTGCCCGCAGCGCGCTCTCCGTGCAAGCCGTCGTAGGCAGGGTAGAAGCCGTCAGAACTCGCGCTTTCGCATCTCGGTGAAAAAGTTCTCGGCCCGCTCACGCTCCTTGAGCGACGCTTCATCGACCGGATCATCGGCCAGGTTCACGTCGTACTTCTTACCGAAGCCCTTACGCACCGTTGTCGCCTTTGCTGCCTTTGCCGCGTTCTTCTTCACGAGCGCTTCGAGTTGCCGTTTATCCATCATGTCCTCCGGTAAGAGACCGTTCCTCTGCCCACACCGCTTACAGGGAATTTAAGCAGGCGCCGATCCGGGAACGGGGGCGGGATTATCCAACGCGCCGTGCAGGAAGCGGCCTATTTCAGCGGAGCAAGGATCGGCGGCTTACCGCGCCGCTAGCATCGCTCGCGGCACCGCAGCGGGCAAAAATCGCCTTCGGGATCATCCCATGCACGCCGACATTGCCCTCGACCAAATGTGTTACGTCCACAT
>JBPCNJ010000326.1:0-4415 GCA_051001375.1 Gemmatimonadaceae bacterium | reverse complement strand
GCGACAGAGTGCGGCGACTCAGATCTCCAAAGGTGAGGTCGGCGAATTCCCAGTCGTATCGGTCGGGTGCGAGCCACACCTTGTGAAGCGGAGGTCCGTATCGGAGGTGACTCACGCCAATCGACTCAGCCAGATCGAAGTCTCGACGCCACTCCCGGTAATGACCGCACTTCTCCATCTCGTCCACACGTAGCCGCCCACCCTGAATCGTGGGATAGCTGTTCCCGATTCCCGTGGCGAAAATGAAGTAGGTGCTGCTCGGCGGGCTATCCATCTACCGAGCTCGGCGCCACTCCATTCCGGACACACGCATCACGCCCGGATACGGGGTGTCTTCCCCCTTAATCGCCTTCCAGAGAACGCGGTTGAAGAGATCTTCATCCGCACGGTCCTCCTCGGTGAGATCGAGCCGCGCTGACTCGGCGGCGCCTGCGCTCCTTTTGGTGTTCTTCTCGTGGAGATCGACGTTCGGCACAATCGCGACATACGGCGTGAGATCAGGTGTCGTCGCCCATATATCGCGCAACGGTCGTCCGTAGTAGTCGAACTGAGACAGAGAGCCCGTGTGTAGAATCTCACTCATCGTCGCGAGCACATCGGTTGTGTTGGTCCAGCGGTGAATCACACCGCCGCCGTTGTAGGCAGAGATGACAAATGCCGGTGCTCGATGCGAATCCACATGATCGGGTCCATTCTGAGCGTCGTCCTCCACCACAAACACCACCGTGTTCTTCCAGAACGGTGATCGCGACAGCGCTTCTATCATCCGGCCGAGGGCCAGATCGTTGTCGGCCATGAAGGCACGCGGAGTTCGTGAGCCCGCGCGTGCACCGGCGGTGTGATCATTGGGCAAACGAATAATCTCGAGCTGCGGCATGGCACCGCTCTTCACGTACTCGGCGAACTCTCCGAGCCAGACATTCATGCGCGTCTGATCCAGCTCGTTCAGATCGAACCCGGGATAGTCAGGATTGGTGTGAGTGGCAAGAAACGGCTTGTTGCCGATGTACACAGCACGGCCACCGACGGTATCGCGCACGACGAACTCGCCATAATTGCGCAGCGTGATGTTGGCGCGTGCGGCCATATCCCACAGATAACCGTTCGCGGGCTCGCTCACGTCATCGCTGGGAATGTCCGCCCGGCCGAAGCCGCCGTTGGTTCCCTCATAGTCATAGCTGCGGCCGCGGTCGGAGTACTCGCTCGGAATCGTCTTCTCCAGATAGTCCGTCGCGTACGCCGCCAGCGACCAGTTGTTTCCGTCGGGACTGACCTCGGCGTTTGTGAAGAAGCGATCGAACACTCCGAACCGTTCGGCTAACGCATGATGGTTGGGCGACACCGCACGCGGGAAGAATACAAGCGCGGTATCGCCGTCGCCCGTCGGCAAATCGCCCAGCACCTGGTCGTAGGTGCGGTTTTCCTTGATGACATAGATCACGTGCGAGAACGGCGGATACGACGCCGTGGCGCGCGCAGCGCGTGTAGCAGCCGTGCCCCAACCTTGCGCTCGTGCAACACGCTCGGACAGCGGCCCGAGCGCCGCTGGTGTCGCCCGGGCGAGCATCAAGGTCGTCAGCGTGCCCGATGTTTGGCCGAGGGTGTATGATCGCGATCCGGCGACTCTCGGATGAAGTGGATCGGGTCCATCCGGGTTGGGTCCGGTGCCGTGTCCCTTGCCACTCAATACGAGTAGTGTATCGCCAGCGGCAATAACCGCCGTCGGGTACCAGTCGACTGGAATGCGTCCCACGAGTCGATCATCTCCATGCGCGGACGCCAGACCCGCGGCGCCGGAGCTGAGATCGAACACCGCTACCGCGTTGTTGTCCGCCTCGGCAACGAAGAGACGCGTACCGTCAGATGAAAGCGCCAGCGCATTCGGAGTGCTCCCCTCCCCCGGACCCGCGGGTGGCGGATCGAGCAACCGCGTAAGTATTTCTCGATGCCTGGTGTCCAGCACCGTGATTCGATCAGTGCTTCCGGACGCGATGAATAATCGCGACCCGTCGGCGTTGACAAGGAGCGCGGATGGATGCCGATCTACAGTCAAGCGGCCGGCGTCGCTGAGCAGACCAGCGCTGTTTGCGCCAGCAGTCCTGCCAGGCGCAAAGACCGACACCGTATGACCGCCCCAAGCAGACACATACACCGTTCCGTCGCGTGCCACCGCGATGCCGTATGGATACCGCTCAGTCGCCAGTCGCTGCACCACGCGACCACTCGCGACATCAACCACCGCTACCGAGTCCGCGAGGTTCTCGGCGACATACAACATCCGACCGTCAGGAGAGGGAGCGATTCCCGCCGGATATCGGCGCCCCGATTGCTTCGGTGCCTTGGGCCCAAGAACAAGACTGTCTGTCAATGATGCACGACCACTGCGCCATGCATACCGGTAGATCACATCCTGATTTCCACCGGAGACGTAGAGGGTCCTACCATCAGGTGCAAACGCAACGCCGATGAATGCCGCTGGCTGAACCACCGTTTGCACGACCTGACCGGTCGCGCGATCGACAACCTGGAAGCCCTGCTCACGCCATCCGTTGAGCAACACGACGACGCGATCACCGGCCGGCGCCATTGCCATCGCGAGCGGCATCGAACCGACGGTGGTCGAGCTTGTAACCGGATCGAGCTGTGCGCCAGTTGGAAGCCGCTTCCCCACGACCAGCGTGCCAGTTGGCACAGGTGCCACGGCGACCGATGCTGGTGGACGACACGCTACCGCTGCCAGTGGCAGTACGGCCACCGCGAACGCATTCCGCGTTCGTCGACCGGGAAAGCTGAGTCTAACCAAGCTACTTGTGACCGGCCCTGGTGTTACGACGGACTCTCTCGTACACAAACGCGCTCAACGCGGCGACCAGTCCACCAACGCTCCATCCGCCGAGCACGTCGGTGGCCCAGTGGACATCGAGATATACACGACTGGCGCCGACCAGTAGCGGACCGATGGTGGAGATTGCAATTGCGCCGTCGCGCGGCATCATGTCCTCGCGCCAGAGCACGTACGACGCTGTTCCGAAGATCGCGGCCGACGCCGTCGCGTGTCCACTCGGGAACGCGTACGTCAGTTCGTGCAGCCGCGCGCCGCCCGCGGGCCGCTTGCGCTTGTAGATGCGTTTGCCACCGAGAAAGAGTGCGAGTGCCACGGCCGGCGACATCACCACGGCACTGGCAATGCGAAGTCCCCGCTCACGCCATAGCCATGCACCGAGCGCCGCGGTTGACGGAATGATGACCGATGGAGCCGCTACACGAGTGACCACAAGAAATACCTCGCGCAACGCTGGCTCCTGATGCGCGAGTATCCACTTGCGGATCGGCTCATCGAACGGACCGGACTCATGATTGAAAACGTCCTCGCCCACCTTTGCGCACGCGGCAATCGCGGCCGCCGACAGACCAATCAGAAGTACTGTGTGCGACTCCAGTCCGCGCGGACGCTTCCGTGGTGCATTAGCCGGTGCAAGCGTGGCCGGGACACTCATTTACGTGCGCTCCTGTAAATGTTTTCCAAGAGTACGACGGCGAGCAACAGGAAGAACAACGGTCCTCGCCAGTCTGTTGCTGACACGACATTCGGGAAGACGAAAATGGCGAGCGCGAGACAGACCAGTATCCCAACAGTGAAGCTCGCGTCCTCGACGAACAGTCCCCACACCTCGCGTAACGCTGTCGTGATCGCGTTCATGAGTCGCTCAGAAGGCTATTCACGAGCTACCGGCCATTGCTGAAGTTTCACGCCCGGAGCCAGACGCACGTCGTGCGGCAACAACGGCGATCGCCGAGATCAGCAGAAACGCCACGACCAACCCAAGTAGCGCCAGATCCTCACCGGGCCATGGGAATCTCAGTCCCTCGCCGATCCAGAACACACCGAAGGCCGAGAGCAGCACACCGACTGAGAACTTGAGCGTGTTCTCGGGTACTCGCGCCAGCGGTCTGCGCAGCGCAAGTCCAACCAGAATAACCAGAACGCCAGCCGCGGCAGCGCCGAGGCTCGCGGCGACTAGCATGCCGCCGGCGCCGGTCGCGATCACGATGAAGATGACCTCGAGCCCTTCGAGCGTGACCGCCTTGAAAGCTGTCGCGACGGCAACAAAATCGAGCCGCCCGGGCGCCGCACTATCCACCGCCTCGTCGCGGCTCAACGCGGTTGTCTCCTTGACGTAGATCGCCGCTTCATCGTGCAAGCCAATCACGCCCGCGGAACGCAGTATAGCCTTTCGCAGCCACCGCATCCCGAAGAGCAGTAGCAATGCGCCCACCACCAGCTGTAGCGTGGTGATCGGCACACGCTGCAGTGCGGGGCCAAAGATAATGACGAGTAGCGCCAGGAACACCGCACCCGCCGCGGTACCCACCAACGCCGGTCGCCATCCCCTGACCGTGCCAACCGCCAGAAC
>JBPCNJ010000325.1:0-6537 GCA_051001375.1 Gemmatimonadaceae bacterium | reverse complement strand
GTCATTGCGTTCTCCAGGTTCCCTTCGACGTCACCGGAGATGAGCGCCTCGACGATGGACAGCTCGGACGGCCGCAGCAGCATGCGCCGCGTTGCACCTCTGCGTCGCACGTGGATGGCGAAATCGGCCCGCTTGGGTGCACCCGCGCGCTGGACGCTGCCGTCCCACAAGTGAACGTCGAAACTTCGCTCGACGGGAGGACCGAAGACGAGATCGAGTACCGCTTGAGTCTTCGCGACCCCAGGATCTCGGGTCTGTTTCGGTTGCACCTCTAGCACATGCGGGCGGTGCGGCTGCGACATCGGTTCACCGTTTCGGCAATGGTGGCGGCAAGACTTCGGACTGTACTCCCCTGCACTTCCGAGATACTGGGACAATCCAGTTGAAGCGTCAAGCCCATCCCGCCGAATGGCGGAAATGCTCGGCTGCTATCGAGGTCCGCCGGGCCGATCGTGTGATTTACGCACGACTGTCACGAGTGCCACGTCCCATCAGTTTACCTGCTTCTGGACCTGCACCGCTGGTCCCCGATGCAGCCGTGGTTTATGATTGGCGACAGTGACGCGTGCTCTCATTTCTGCACAAGCATGACCGCATCTTCGATAAAGGCGCCCGATCTCCGGGTGATGGTGGGTCTCCCAGGGCTCGCCGCATTCTTTAGCTGGCAACACTGATCCCGATGTGGATTGACGCGCGCGGAATTCCCCGGGACCAGGTCGTCGAGACCGATGTGTGCATTGTGGGCAGCGGGCCGGCCGGTCTCACCCTCGCGCGTGAGCTGGCCGGATCCGACGTGCGCGTGTGCATCCTTGAGAGTGGCGGGCGCGAATTCGATGAGGCAACACAGTCGCTCGCCGACGGGCGTTTCACCGGTGCGAGCCACTTCGAGCTGCTGAGGAACGCGCGCCGACGGCAGGTCGGCGGGATGGGGAACCAGTGGGATAGTGAGATTGGCATCCGCGACCGACTGGGGTTTCGTGCGGGCCCGCTAGACCCGATCGACTTTGAGCACCGCGATTGGCTGCCACACAGCGGTTGGCCCTTCGGCCGAGCCCAGCTCGACCCCTACTACGATCGCGTGCACACGTCGTTCGGACTGGGCCCGTACCAGTACGCGGGCGAGCACTGGGAAGATGACCGCGCACGACAACTACCACTGAATCCAGAGACATTCGCGACGGATGTCTGGACCTTTGTGCGGCAGGAAATCTTCACGACCGAACTGCCCGAAGCGTTGGCGCAAGCACCCAATGTCTCGTTCTATCTCTGGGCCAACGTGGTTGAGATCGAGACCGATGAGACGGCGTCCAACGTCACTGGGCTGCGAGTCGCGTGCCTCACGGGCAACAGCTTCCGCGTTTCGGCCAGGCTCTTCGTGCTCGCCGCCGGCGGAATGGAGAACGCGCGACTGCTGCTGCTCTCCGATCGTGTGCAGAGCGGCGGGCTCGGTAACGGACACAACGTGGTGGGACGCTTCTTTATGGAGCATCAGCCGGTTCACGGTGGAACGCTGTATCCGAATGATCGCTCGCTCATTGATCAATTGAGCCTTTACGACGTTCGTACAGTCAATGACGTACCCGTCATCGGAAAGTTGACCTTGCGCGAGGATGTTGCCCGCCGAGAGCAACTGCTTGGCTTCAGCGTGGCTTTCCTGCCCAAGCACCCCCGATATCGCAAGGCGTTGCAGAAGTATCTCTACTCCGCGGAGGCGCTGGCGCGCTCGGCTGTGCGAGGGCGGCTGCCCGAGAACGCCGGCGCGCACCTCCGCAACGTGGTCGAGGGATACGATTTCATCGCGGCGCGTGCCATGAACAAGGCGAGTGGGGGGCGGCTGTTCGCCGACTTCAATGCCGGACCCGACATGCTCAATGGCGGCGGCTGGTCAGCCGATGGGGACGCATCGCATCGGTTCTCCGTCATCGACGTGCACCTGCATGTGGAGCAGGCGCCACACCCGGAAAACCGCGTGACGTTGGGGGGCAATCTCGATGCGCTTGGTTGCCGCAAGACGCACCTGCACTGGCTGTGGCGTCAGCGCGATATGGACAGCGTGCGACGTGCGCAGATCCTGCTCGCGGATGGGTTCCGGCGCGCGGGGTTGGGCGAGTACCGGATCGCCTCCGAGCACGGACGTCCGGTGCTCGATGCATCGGGCCTGCACCACCACATGGGCGCGACACGCATGCACGAGGACCCGAAGCGAGGCGTTGTGAACGCCAATCTTCGGGTGCATGGCGTGTCCAATCTCTACGTCGCCGGCTACTCCACCTTCCCCACTGGCGGGTACATCAATCCCACGCTCACAGTGCTTGCGATGTCCCTCCGCCTCGCCGATCACCTGAAGCAAGTGCTCGCCGGGCCGATACTGGAGAGAAGCGACGCAACGAGTCCCGCGGCCTGACCGTACTGGACGCGAAGGGCTCGCGCGGTACTCGCATAGTACTCGCGATGTGGTACTCGAGTCTCACTCACCTCCTTAATGGCGCGACCGTCCAATCCTCTGAAGATTCCGTCCAAACGAGTGGCCATCACCGTGTCACTGGCCGGCCACCCTGAATTGACGCCGGACGAGGAGACTTCGCTCAGGCACCTTCGGCATTACCTGGGACACTATGACCGATACGTCATTGCTCCCAAGAGCATGGACGTGCCGCACGACGATTTCCAGGTCGTGCGCTTCGGCGATGAGTACTTCGGGAGCGCGAACGCCCAGACCCGGCTGATGATGAAGCCGGAGTACTACGAAACTTTCAGCGACTACGAGTATGTGCTCACGTACCAGCTCGACGCGCTGGCGCTCTCCGACCAACTGCTCCAGTGGTGCTCGGCCGGATTCGATTTTATCGGCGCGCCAAATTATGGACTGTCCGATCGATTGAGCACCGTGTGCTCGGGCGGCTTCGCGTTGCGCAAGGTCAGCAGCTTCCTCAAGGTGCTCTACTCAGATCGGTACTCGGTGGACCCGGATCAGTACTGGCGCGCACTCACTGCGGGGAAGTCTCCACTCACCAAGCTGCGCAATGCCCCGCGCAAGTATTGGAAACGCTTGCACCGCTTCAATGGCATCGACAGGGAAATCAAGTGGTTCCTTGACGGCCGGGGCGTTCTGCTGGAAGATGAGTTCTTCGTACACAATGCGGCCAGATTCTACCCGGATTTCAAGGTCCCAACCGTAGAGACAGCGCTGCGCTTTGCCTTCGACGAAACTCCGCGCGTTGCGTTCGAGATGACCAAGGGACAACTGCCTTTTGGCGCGCACGCCTGGTACAAGCAGGATCGGCAGTTCTACGAGCCGTACCTGCTCCGTTGACCGGACCCGCCGCCCCCGAGTCGCGCCCAACGCCGATCCTGTACGTCCACTATGGGCTCGATTGGATCACCGGAAGCGAGCGCTGCCTGCTCGACCTTGTTGCGCAGCTGGATCGCAGACGTTTCACTCCGATCCTCTGGTGCAACGCGCCAGCGCTGCTCGAAGCAGCCTCCGCGCTGGGAGTGATCGTGTATCGGTCGCCTGAGTGGGGAGAGCACACGTCGCTCTTCCCTGATTATGAGCACGTGCGCGCGGCACGAGAGATCATACAGCGGCACGAGATCGGACTGATCCATTCCAACGACGCCGCACCGCTGCGCGCGCTTGTACCGGCCGCGCGGAGCGAGCGCGTTCCATTACTGGCCCAGCTACATCTGCGCCTCACGTCGACGGAACGCCGGTGGTCCTGGGTACATCAAGTCTCACTCGCGGTGGGCGTGAGCGAGGCATCCGCGCGTGGGTTGCGAGAGGACGGCTTCCCCCCGAATAAGACGACCGTGATCTACAACGGCGTTGACCCGATTCGGCTCGCCCGGGGTGATGCGCGCTACCTGCGTGATGAGCTGGGTATACGCGCCGATGACATCGTCTTCACGCTCGCGGGCTCACTCATTGTGCGAAAAGGCATCGACGTGGCACTGGCCGCCGCCCGGATGATATGCGAGCGGCGCACCGATTGCCATCTGCTGGTGTGCGGCGACGGTCCGCTTGAAGCAGAGCTGAGGGCGCTCGCCAATTCACTCGAGGTCGCTGACCACGTCCACTTCCTCGGGCGTCGGAGCGATGTCGGCGCCGTATTCCGGGACGCGACTGACGTGCTCGTAGCAGCGGCATGGGAAGAGTCCTTCGGACTAACAATTGCCGAGGCAGCGGTGTTCGGCGTTCCGGCCATTGCGAGCGCAATCGACGCGCAGGTCGAGGTCGTTGCCGATGGTGGCATCCTGTTTCCGCCGGGCGATGCACACGCGCTCGCGAACGCGATGGAAGCGCTAGCCGCAGATCCCGGGCTGCGTCAGCGATTGGGCACCATTGCCAGAAGCCATGCGGAACGCTCGTTCCTCATGTCGCGCAACGTATCCGAGTTCGAGCGGGCGTACGAGCGGCTACTTTCCCGGTCGCGCGCGAGCTACGGATGGTTGAGATCGTGGAGTTGGCCAACCGCGTACACGACCTGGGCCGGAGAGATGATCCGACGGAGACTGGCTCGGCTGGCGCGCCGGGAGCGTACAACTACGGCAGGATCTGCACCGTAGTTGTACCCTCCGAAGACGGCACTTTTAACCGCAGGCGCGGCTGAAACCGCGCCCTACTACCAGATCTTCACCCGGTCGGCCGGCGCGAGATACATCCGATCACCGGGCTTCACATCGAAGGCGGCGTCGAACGCGTCGTTGTTCACCAGCGGGACGAACGCGCGGTACATGCCCGGCGAATGTGGGTCGGAGAGCAGTTGCTGCCGAAGTGCGGCATCGCGGAACTTGGTCCGCCAGATCTGCGCGAAGCCGAGAAAGAAGCGCTGGTCACCGGTGAAGCCGCCGATCACCGGCGCAGGCTTGCCGCCAAGCGAGATGTGGTAGGCGCGGTACGCCTGTGCCAGCCCACTCAGATCGCCGATATTCTCGCCCATCGTGAGCTTTCCGTTGATATGCAGCGAGTCAACTGGGCTGATGGCATCGTACTGCGCACCGAGCTTGGTTGTGCGCTCGTCGAATGCCTTGGCGTCGGCCGGCGTCCACCAATCGCGCAGGTTGCCTTCACCGTCGGACTTGCGACCCTGGTCATCGAAGCCGTGTCCGATCTCGTGACCGATCACCGCCCCGATGGCGCCATAGTTCACCGCGTCGTCCGCGGTAACGTCGAAGAACGGCGGCTGCAGAATGGCAGCCGGGAAGACGATCTCGTTGTTGCTCGCGTTGTAATAGGCGTTCACCGTCTGCGGAGTCATTCCCCAGCGGGAGCGATCCACTGGCTTGCCCAGCCGGTCGACCATGTCGGCGTACTGAAACTCGGCGGCGCGCTTGGCGTTGCCGACCAGGTCGTTGCGCTTGATGGTGAGCGTCGAGAAGTCGCGCCACTTGTCAGGGTATGCGATCTTCACGGTGAACCTGGCCAGCTTGTCCTTGGCCTGAGCCTTCGTCTCCGGGCTCATCCATTCGAGACTATCAATCCCGACCTGGTACGCGGCGCGCAGGTTCTTGACCATTGCGTCCATGCGTGCCTTTGCCTCTGGCTTGAAGAAGCGCTCCACGTACAGCTTGCCGGTCGGCTCGCCAAGAACGCGCTCCACCTCGTCCACTGCGCGCTTCCAGCGCACGCTCTGCTCCTGCTGTCCCTGCAGCGTGTGGCCGCGGAAGTTGAAACGGGCCTGCTCGAACGCTGTAGGCAGCTCGTTGGCGTATGCGTCGAGCAGTTTGAACGTGAGATATTCCCGCCACGTTGACGCCGGAGTGGCAGTCATGATGGTATCGAGCGAGCTAACGTACCCCGGCTGGCGCACGATGACATCGGTCGCCTTGCCAAGTCCAGCCGCTGACAGCTCCGCATTCCAGTTGAAGGCTGGCGACAGTGCGGCGAGTCCAGCGACGGTCATCTTGTTGTAAGTCGCGTTGCGATCCCGGTTACGGGCACGGTCCCAGTGCTTCTGCGCAATGGCGGTCTCCAGCGCGAGCACACGCGAGGCAGCGCCCGCCGGGTCCGGCTGGTGCGCCAGCGTCAGGAGCTGAGCGACGTAGCTCTGGTATGCCTGACGCATGGCGGCCATCTTGGCCTCCTGCGACAGGTAGTAATCGCGGTCCGGCATGCCCAGCCCGGACTGGCTAACCGAAACGATGTTCACCGTCGACTGCTTCTGGTCCGGGCCTACTCCTACCGCGATCGGGCTCTGCACGCCGAGGCGCGCGAAATGAGCGAAAGTGGCGGGAAGCTGCTTTGAGGTCGTCAACGCAGCGATGCTGCTCAACTCGCCTTTAAGCGGCGTCAGGCCGAGCGACTCGACGCGTGCGGAGTCCATGAAGCTGGCGTACAGATCGCCGGCCTTTCGACTGTAGGAGCCGGTCGCGGCGTTGGAGGATGCAGCATCCCCCAGGATTCCATGCAGGGCTGTGCGGCTCTTCTCACGCAGCTCGTTGAAAGCGCCCCAGCTGGACGCGTCGTTCGGAATTGGCGTACGGGTTAGCCAGCCGCCATTCGCGAAGCGGAAGAAGTCGTCCTGTGGCCGAACGCTG
>JBPCNJ010000324.1:0-6867 GCA_051001375.1 Gemmatimonadaceae bacterium | reverse complement strand
TAAACTTACGAGGCGGAGTGCGTCCTCACCTCGGCAGTGCGCCGGAGGTGGAGCATGTCGCGTACAGAGTGATCGCTCCCCGACGGCTCACGTTGGAAGTCCGGCACCAGGGCGATGAGCATTTCGCGCAGCTCCGTCTCGCTGGTAGTCTGAGCGGCGTCGGCAAGCCGCTCGATGCGGCGAATAAGGCCCTCGGGCAGCCCCGCTTTCTTCGCCCGCAGGACCTTGGGATGGTCTGTGGGCAGGGCGTTCTCTTCGTGGAAGAACATTTCCTCGTACAGCTTCTCGCCCGCCCGGATACCGCTGAACTTGATCTCGATGTCCTTGCCGGGCTCGTAGCCACACAGGCGGATCAGGTCGGTGGCCAGATCGACGATTCTGACAGGCTCGCCCATATCCAGAACGAAGACCTCACCGCCGAGCCCGAGGGTTCCGGCCTGGAGGACAAGCTGGACCGATTCGGGGATGGTCATGAAGTAGCGGCGCATCTCCGGGTGCGTGACCATGACCGGTCCGCCAGCACGAATCTGCCGGAAGAAAGTGGGGACCACACTTCCGCGGCTCCCCAGAACGTTCCCGAAGCGCACGGAGACGAAGTTGCGCCCGTGCTCGACCGCCGCTTGCTGTACGATTCGCTCGGCCAGTCGCTTGGTCGCGCCCATGATGCTGGTGGGACGCACCGCCTTATCGGTAGAGATGAGGACGAAGTGCTCGACCCCGCTTGCGATTGCGGCATCAACGACGTTCTTGGTTCCCTGGACGTTGTTGGTGATTGCGTCGGCCACGTTGCCTTCCATCAGCGGCACATGCTTGTGAGCGGCTGCATGGAAGACTGCGTACGGGCGCAGGTCGTCGAAAATCGCGGAGATCCGTTTGCCGTCGCGGACGTCGGCGATGACCGGGATGACCGGGACGGACGCGTAGCCTTCGCGTAACTCAGCCTGGACGTCGAAGATCGAGTTTTCCCCGTGACCGAGGATTACGAGGCGGGATGGATTGAGCGTGGCGAGCTGGCGGCACAGCTCACTCCCGATGGAACCACCAGCGCCGGTGACAACGACGGTGCGGCCGAGCGCGAGGTTCCGGACGGCGTTGAGGTTCGTTTCTACGGGCGCGCGCCGGAGGAGATCCTCGATCTGAACATCGCGCATCGAGGTGGGAGACACACGGCCGGAGAGGACATCGGAGAGTGGCGGAAGGGTGCGCGTCTTGAGTCCGGCGTCGGAAGCCACCTGGATGACACGCCGTATCACCGACCCGGCGGCGGATGGCATCGCGATCACGACTGCGCTGGCGTTGAGCTCGTTCGCAATGTGACCGGCGTCGGCGATCGTCCCCAGAACGGGAATGCCATTCAGCCTGTGGTGTGCCTTTCGAGCGTCATCGTCAATGAAACCGACGGGATACATACCGAGACTCGGATTGGCCAGGAGCTCTCTCGCGATCATCTCTCCGGCGGCGCCGGCGCCCACTATGATGGCCTTGGCATCGTCGCCGCGTCGACGCCGTTGACCCCGCCACCGTCTCACCCTGAGATAAAGCCTGGGCGCGACGACGACAACTGCGCTCAACAGGCTGTCTAGCGCGAGCACCGACAGCGGTACTCGCGTGGACGTGAGGCCACTGAGGGGTAGCACAACCGCACCCAGCGTCCAGGATGCGGCTGCCGCAATCCCAAGCGCGGCCGCGATGCTCTCCAGCTCCGCCACGCTGGCGAAGCTCCATATCCGCCGGTACAGCCGGACGCGGATGAAAATCAGGAGCTTTAGCGGAACCGAAATGGACGCAAACAGAAGCGCGGTCCGCAAGTACTCGCCGCCGGGCGGGAGACCTTCGAACCGCAGAATATAGGCTAGAATAACCGACCCCAGCAGCGAGAGCGTGTCCAGGCTGAGGATATATCGGCTGCGCGGTTCAGGTTTTTGCGCCATTAACAACCGTGATTGGCAGGGAACGAATCTGCGACCGGAACGCCAGGAGCGCGCGCGGTCGAGACGGCGGTGTCGTACAGCTTTGTGTTACTGAAAGTAAGGTCCTGTCTAGGTCGTGGAAACATGCACGCGGTAGACCCGTTCAGCGAGACCGCGGTCACTTACGGCCAAGTCCGCGTGAGCTGTCCGTGCTGATCCAACTACCGTGCGCGGCAACCGCGCAATATCGTTCGCCTGCTGCCGGCGTCCGGACGCGTGACTGGCTGCTGCCCTCCGCACGACTCCGATAACTTACGGCAATGCGCGACGGGCGAACGTTGAACAACACGAGTGATAAGCTATGGCAGGAAGGCCAACGGTCCTCGTTACCGGCGCAACGGGCTTCGTAGGCCGCCGCACAGCGGCCATGTTCGCCGAGAATGGTTGGAACGTTCGAGGTCTGGTTCGCGAGGGCGGCCGTGCTGTACTGCTCCCGGAGAGCGTCTATCCGATTGTCGGTGACATGAACAGCTCAGGATGGGAAAGCGGCGCGGTCGCCGGTGTAGACATGATTGTGCACCTGGCGGGCCGGGCTCACGTTATGAACAACGGTTCCGGGGATGAGCTGGGAGCATTTCGTCGCGCGAACGTGGATCCGACGGCCCGCCTCGCCGCAGCGGCGGCCAGGGCGGGTGTGCGTCGATTTGTCTACGTCAGCTCCGTCAAGGTGCACGGCGAAGGGCGCGACTCGGCGTACCGGACCGACGAAGCTCTGACACCGACGGATGCGTATGGCCTGTCGAAGGCGGAGGCCGAGGCCGCGCTGGTGGAGTCATTCCCGGGTGAGCACGTCATAGTTCGGCCAACGTTCGTGTATGGCGAGGGGGGAAAGGGCAATTTCCCCCGGCTCGTTGCCTTGGCGCGCCGGTCTGCTTCCGTCCCACTCCCACTCGGCGGCATCCACAACCGCCGGAGCTTGCTGTACGTCGACAATCTTGCATCCTTGTTAGTATGCTGTGCCCATCATGATGCGGCGGCCGGCCAGATATTTCTCGCAGCGGACGCAGAGGCGGTGTCGACGACCGAATTGCTCACACGCGTGGGCCGCGCGCTTGGGATAACGCCGCGCCTGTTCAAGGTGCCGCCGGCCCTGATGCGTGCGGCTGCCGAGCTGGTGGGGCGCCGGGAAGAAATCGCTCGACTGCTCGGGAGCCTCACCGTGGACACCAGCCCGCTCCGGGCCAAGCTCGGCTGGGTCCCCCCGTTCGACCTGGACGCGGCGCTGCGGCGCTCCCTGGCGACGTCACTACCGCGGGAGCCGCATCAGTGATCAACTCGGCCGCCCTCGCTCTCGCGGCCGCGCTCCTCAGCGCGATCTCCGTGGGGCTTGTGCGCCGTTACGCGATGCGGAGCGGCGTCATGGACATTCCCAACGCCCGCAGCTCCCACACGGAGCCAACTCCGCGCGGAGGCGGACTGGCGGTCATCGCAGTCTTCTGCGCTATGGGCGCGTACGTGATGGCCGAGCAGCACGCGATGTGGCCGTGGGTCGTCCTTCCGAGCGCCGCGGCAGTGGCGCTGGTTGGCTGGGTTGATGATCAGAACGGGCTTTCGGTTCGGGCCCGTCTGCTCGTCCACTTGTCGGCGGGAGCTGCCCTGGCGGCACTCAGCTACGGGACAGGTGGCTCGATGATCGCTTCAGTGTGGTGGCTGTTCTGGGCCGTGTGCGCCATCAACGTGGTGAACTTCATGGACGGGATCGAAACTCTCGTCGCGTCGCAATGTGTCATTTTCGCCGCTACTATCGCCGCTGCGTCGCCGGCGGGCGGCGTGGTGCGCCCGCTCGCCGTTACGCTTGCCGGCGCGTGTGCCGGGTTTCTCCTTTGGAACTGGCCGCCAGCCCGCATCTTTCTAGGGGACGTTGGCTCCGGTGCACTCGGACTGCTCGTCGCCGCACTCGGGCTGCTGGCGATGCGAGAAACAGATCGCAATGTCGTTCGCACGTACCTGCCGTTGTTCCCGCTCTTCATGGACGCCGGCTGGACCCTTGTGCGACGGCTTAGCAACGGCGAGAAGGTCACCCAGCCGCACCGCTCACAAATCTACCAGCGTTTGGCGAACGGAGGTTGGGGTGCCGCAACCGTATCTGCGATCTATGCCGCGGCGGCGATAGTCGGGTCCGCGCTCGCACTCGTGCCCGATGACAGCCTGTGGTGGCGGCTTGTGACTGGTTATGGGCTCGCCGTGCTGATCCTTGGATGGTGGTTGGATCGGCAGCGGCCATTCGTTCCGAGCGGCGGAGCGGCGGTCGAGGAGCGAGCCACGACGTCGTTGTAGTGAATCCCGCGCCCTACCGCATGCTACTGCGGGAGTTACACCAGGCGCCAGCCGTGCATGCGGAAAAAAATGAATGCCGAGCGAATGAACATGCTCACGTGCTTCCATTCCTTGGCAGAGGTATTCCCGCCGTAGTGCGTGATCTTGACTTCGGGTACATAGACGATGGGCCCGTGCGCACCGATGCGCTTGCTGAGATCGTGATCCTCGAAGTAAAGGAAGTACGCTGGTGAAAAACCGCCGACGCTCTTGAACTCCGCCGTGCGACCAAACATGAAACATCCCGACGCGAGGGGAACCTGGACCGGAAGGCCCGAATCGACTCTGTCGCGCACCTCGTGTGCGTGTATTAGGCGGCGAAAGCGCTTGCGCAGTGACCTGGGGGCGAATGACCTGAGATAAAGGATGAACACGCTGTGATGCGTGCGCGAGAGATACTGTTTCGAGCCATCGCCCCCTCTCACCTCGGGCGTGATCATCGTCACCTCCGGGTGTGCGGAAAGAAACGTAAGAGCTTCAGTCACCGCAGTGTCCGCCAGCACCACATCGGGGTTTAGGACGAGGTGAAAGCGCGATTGCGCGCGCAGCATGGAGATGTTGTGCCCACGTCCGTAGCCAACGTTGCCGTGTCCGCGAACGATGCGTGTGTGGATCCGCCCGCGCGCGAGCAACCCGGTGTCGCGCAGGACTGACTCGAGCGTGTCCGGTGCGCTGCCATTATCGATCAGATCGAGCGACACTGTCCCGACCACATCGTTCGCCTGCGCTCGCGCCACCGCGATAGCGAGCGAAGAGAGCGTCTCGCGCAGCGCCCCGACGTCCGGATGATATACAACGATGGATATGCTGAGGCCCGGATCCGTGGACCTTCCGTCAGCGTTCACCCCAACACCGGCCGGCGCGACGGTTGAGGTCACACGACGATCTTGGGCTCGCCGAGCCGTTCACGACGCGCGCGCGTCGCAGCGTCGCGCGCGAGTGCCAGCAATAAACCCAATGTCAATCCGAGCATGATGGCGAGGACACTCTTGAACAGAATGCCGCGCGAATCCGGCCCAGGCGGTGTTTCGGGTTTCTCAATTATGGTGAACACGGGCGTGTCGCGAACCTCTTCGATTTTCGCCTGCTCGTACGCTTGTGATAACGTGGCGTAGATCTGCTGCTCTCGCGTGACTTCACTCTGTAACCGCTGCTGGTCGAAGAGGAGAGCCGGCGCGTTCCGGTAATCGCGGTTTCCTTGCATGAAACCCTGCAGCCTGTTCTCCGCAGCGCGCAGGTCACCGCGCACCTCGTCCAGACGTCGCTCGGTGAACTGCCGTTCCGCTGCGGCTTGCGACTGGCGAGTCTCCACGTTGAACTGACTCAGGAGGGCGAGCAGGCGAGTGACCACCATGCTCGCGAGACCGGCTCGTCGCTGTTTGACGGCAACGCGAACGATTCCTGTCTTGGGTGACACTACCGCGGTCAGGTCGCTCTTTAGTGTGGCGATCGCGTTGTCGACCTTCGCCGCCTGACTCGTGCCGCCCGTGTGGTAGAGGTCGACGAGTGTCCCCGAGATCATACCGGTATCAGAGCGCATCGGGTAGCGAGTCTCGACGGCCGCGCGAAGGATGTCGCGCGAGCGGAGCAGGTCGATGTAGTAGTCCGGAGCATCGCCGGCATCGCCGAGTGGAACCGTCACCCCGAATTGCGCGGCCAATCCTGAAAGGCTGGAAGAAGCTCGCTTCGTTTGCGGCATGAACGAGGCCGACGCCGTGTACGTCCTCGGCCGCGACAGCGTTACAGCGAGTACCATCACGAGTAGCACCGCGGGTGTGCCGACGATGATTCGCGAGTGACGTGAGACCACGTCCATGGCGCGCGCGAGGGGGGAGTCATCCCGGCGCCGGATCAGTTCAGGGTCCGGCACAGGCTCCGCCACAGCTCTGGCATCGGGCCCGGGTACAAGTTCAGCACTCATCGCCCGGAAAGATGGCCCCTTGTGCGGGCGGCGAGCAAGGCCGTTGCCAGGACCGGCCCGGACGGCGTTGCTGGACTGATCGCACACGGCTATACTACACCTCCCTGGCCACATCCCAGGCTGGCTCGCGATATTTCGGTTACACACGGCGGCGAAGACAATAAGCATTCATCCGGGTCGGCAGCCCAGACCGCTGGGTATCACCTGTACCCCGCGTTCTATCATGGTACTACCCGCGGTTCAAGTTCTGCTCTCCACGTACAATGGTTGCCGCTACCTGCCGGAACTCCTGGAGAGCATCCTTGCGCAGAGTGGCGTCGACACACGTCTGCTGGTGCGCGATGATGGCTCGACGGATGGCACGCCGGAACTGCTGCGTCAATATGCGGATGTCGGCGCGCTTGACATGAGCATCGGGCCGAATATCGGTGTGACGCGTAGCTTTCTATGGCTCCTGGGCAATGCTTCCGCGGATTGTGATTTCGTCGCCTTCGCCGACCAGGACGACGTGTGGTTGACCGAGAAGCTTGCACGCGCGACTACGGCCCTCGCCCGCGTAGCCGATGGCGTTCCGGCGATGTACTGTTCGGCGCTGACGCTGGTCGATTCTGGTCTGCGTCCGATTGGAACGTGGTGTGCTGCACAACGAGCACCCTCGTT
>JBPCNJ010000323.1:0-7489 GCA_051001375.1 Gemmatimonadaceae bacterium | reverse complement strand
CCGCACAACGGTTGCCGCCCGCCCAAGCGGCGGAGGGTTTAACCGATGCGGTATACCGGACCAAGTTGCCGTCAGTGCCGCCGCGAGGGGACCAAGCTCTTCCTCAAGGGCACCAAGTGCTTTACCGAGAAGTGCCCGGTCGAGCGTCGCCCGACGCCGCCCGGCCAGCATGGCGCGAGCGTGGCACGTCGTCGCAAGATCTCCGAGTACTCCAAGCAGCTGCGTGAGAAGCAGAAGATCAAGCGCATCTACGGCGTCAGCGAGAAGCAGTTCCGTAACACCTTCGAGCGCGTTACCACGCTGCCAGGCGTCACGGGTCACAACCTGCTCGCCGCGCTCGAGAGCCGCCTGGACAACATCGTCTATCGCATGGGCTTCGCGCCAAGCCGTAAGTCGGCCCGCCAGCTCGTCCGCCACCGCCACGTTGAGGTGAACGGACAGACGGTAGACATCCCCAGCTTCCTCGTTCAGCCTGGCCAGGAGATCCGCGTTCGTGCGGCGTCGCGCGAGCAGGCGTCCATCATGATCGCAATGGATCAGTCGTCCCGCGGCGCTCCGCTCTCGTGGATCGCGGTGGACAAGGAATCCTTCAGCGGCCGTATGCTCGAGCGCCCCACGCGTCCGAACATTCCGATCGCCGCGCAGGAGCAGTTAGTAGTCGAGTTGTATTCCAAGTAACTAATCGTACGGCGCGGCCCCTGCCGCGCTGTACAGCTGTACAACAGCATCGCATAGCGTGGCCACGCCGCGCCGCATCATCGGAGCCCTAACCTCCGTTACGGGCCTACCGCGCGTTAGGGGCGGGGTAGGACGTGAACAGTGATCATATAATGGCTAACGCAATCGACCTCCGCGGGCTTGTTCGCCCGCAGCTAGTAGAATCAACCAAGCGCGAGGACAATCCGAATGTCGCCGAGTTCCGGCTTCAGCCGCTCGAGCGCGGTTTCGGTCACACCCTCGGCAACGCTATGCGCCGGATGCTGCTATCCTCACTGCGCGGCTCTGCCGTGTGGGGATTCCGCATTGACGGCGTCGTCCACGAGCACCAGACGGTCCCCGGTGTCGTGGAAGACGTGCATCAGATCATCGGAAACCTGAAAGGCCTCACGACCCAGCTCGACGACAACGTCGAAGGAACCGTCGTGCGCGTTACCAAAAAGGGACCGGCCGATATCACGGCGGGCGACATTCAGGGGCAGGCAGGGCTGACGGTGCTCGATCCCGATCATCACCTCTTCACGCTTCAGGACGATCGCGACATTTCCTTCGAGCTGTACGTCAACCACGGTCGCGGCTACGTCGAGGCGGATCAGCACGTGATTGATCGCAATCTCCCCGTCGACCTCGTGCGCATCGATTCGATTTATAACCCGGTTCGCCGCGCCAACTTCAGCGTCGACGCGACGCGCGTTGGACAGCGCACCGATTACGATCGCCTGACACTTACCGTCGAGACCGACGGCACGCTGTCGCCCGAAGAAGCGGTGAGCTATGCGGCCGCTTTGGCGCAAACGCATTTCCAGTACTTCACCAGCTTCGGCTCGCATACCTCCGCTCCGATTGTTCCTGGCAGCGACCTGAGTGGAAACGACGCGGCCCGCCTGGCCCAGCTCTTCTCGACCCCAATCGAGGATCTGGAGCTTTCGGTTCGCTCAGTGAACTCGCTCAAGAACAGCGATATTCGCACACTCGGCGATCTCGTAAAGCGCAGCGAGGATCAGATCCTCGACGTTAAGAATTTTGGCAAGAAGTCGCTCAACGAAATCGCTGAGCTCCTCGAGCGCGAAAATCTGAACTTCGGCATGAAGTTCGAGCAGTCTGATGATGGCGTGCGGGTCACCGATCGTGGCACACCTCCGAATCGCGCCGCCCTCGCCGAAGCAGCCGCAGGCGACGACGACGAGATGTAGTGGTAGGGGCGACCGGCGGTCGCCCTTCTCCGGACGCAATGAAATCGCGTGGCAGCGGCCGCGTAATACGAACAGGGAACCAGAGGAATTTTACGATGCGTCATAGAAAAGTTGGCCGGCAACTACGCCGCACGCCCGAGCAGCGGCTCGCGTTGCTCCGGAACCTGGCTCAGTCGCTGATCCAGCACGGCGCGATCGAGACGACCGAGGCCAAGGCCAAGGAGTTGCGTCCGTTCGTGGAGCGGCTGATTACGAAGGCGAAAGAGGGAACGCTGCATTCGCGTCGCCTGGCCGCACGTCACGTGCAGCAGCGCAAGGTGAACGACAAGCTGTTCCAGGAAGTCGCCCCCAAGTTTGCCACGCGGCAGGGCGGATACACGCGCATTCTCAAGACCGGCCACCGCAAGGGTGACGGCGCTGAAATGGCGCGCATCGAGCTGGTCGCGGAGTGACCATTATGAAGAGCCAACTGGCTGAGAAGCGCACGCGCGGAATCGAGCGCAACATCTGCTACGCCTGCGGCAAGGGTGTCGCATTCGGTAACAATGTCTCACACGCCAATAACAAGACGCGTCGTACCTGGAAGCCCAATCTTCAGGTCGCTCGTATCGCCATGGCCGACAAGATCATCAAGGTGAAGGTGTGCACCAGCTGCCTGTCGGCGGGCAAGGTGGTACGCGCGCCCCGCGCTCAGGCCGCTGTTGTCTGACCCGCTAGGGTGGGACGTGAGACCTGCAATCGGGGCGACTCGTCGGTCGCCCCGTTTTTGTATCTTTGAACGTCGAAATGCCCAAGCGGACTGACCTCAAGCGCATACTCGTGATTGGCTCCGGCCCAATCGTTATCGGGCAGGGTGCCGAGTTCGATTATTCCGGTACGCAGGCGATCAAGGCGCTCAAGGAAGAGGGGTACGAGGTGATGCTCATCAACTCGAACCCGGCAACCATCATGACCGACCCGGAGTTCGCCGACGCGACTTACATCGAGCCGGTGACGCCGGAATTCGTCGAGCTCGTGATCGCGAAGGAGCGCCCGGACGCGCTGCTGCCAACCATGGGTGGCCAGACAGCGCTCAACGTTGCGATGGCGCTGAGCCAGAACGGCGTACTCGAGAAATACGGTGTCGAGTTGATCGGCGCCGACGAGCGCGCAATCAGCACGGCCGAGGATCGCGCACTGTTCAATCAGGCGATGCGACGCATCGGGTTGCGCGTTGCTCCAGGCGGTACTGCTACGACGTTTGATGAGTCGCTAACGCTCATCGACACCGTTGGCTTTCCCGCCATAATTCGGCCGGCGTTCACGCTCGGCGGCACTGGCGGCGGCATCGCGTACAATCGCGACGAGTACGAGAGCATCGTGCGACGCGGTCTGGATCTCTCGCCCATGAGCCAGGTGCTCATCGAGCGCAGCCTCATTGGTTGGAAGGAGTTCGAACTCGAAGTGATGCGCGACTCCGCTGATAACGTGGTGATCGTCTGCTCCATCGAGAACATCGATCCTATGGGCGTGCATACCGGCGACTCCATCACCGTTGCCCCGGCGATGACACTTACCGATCGCGAATATCAGAAGATGCGCGACGCCGCCGTTGCGGTGATCCGCGAGATCGGTGTCGCTGCCGGCGGCTGCAACATCCAGTTTGCGGTGAATCCAGCCGATGGCGACATGATCGTCATCGAGATGAATCCGCGGGTTTCGCGCTCCTCCGCCCTGGCGTCGAAGGCAACTGGATTTCCCATCGCACGCATCGGCGCCAAGCTCGCGGTTGGCTACCGTCTGGACGAGATCCCGAACGACATTACGCGAACCACACCAGCGTCGTTTGAGCCGGTGCTCGATTATGTGGTCGTCAAATGTCCGCGCTTTGCGTTCGAGAAGTTCGCTGGCGCCGACGCCGGGCTCACGACGCAGGTGAAGTCCGTCGGTGAATCAATGGCCATTGGTCGCACCTTTAAGGAAGCTTTCCAGAAGGGTTTGCGCGCACTCGAGATCGGCCGCTCCGGTTGGGAGATCGGTGCGCGACTGGTGGACGACAGGCTCGCTGACGACAGCCCCGAGACATTGCGGGCGGCGCTGCGTCAGCCCACGCCGGAGCGAATCTTTCAGGTCAAGCGCGCTTTACTCGCCGGGATAACTGTGCCCGAGCTGTACGAGCTGACGTTCATCGATCCGTGGTTCCTGGAGCAGATGCACGAGCTCGTAGAGGAGGAGCGGCGCTGGGTCATGATCCCCGAAATCACGCTGCCCGAGATGCTGCACGCCAAGCGTATGGGCTTTTCCGATAAGCAGCTGGGCGACCTGCGGGGCGAATCGGAAGCCGAAATGCGCTCGCGCCGTCTGGCGCTGAACGTACGACCCGCGTACAAGATGGTGGACACCTGCGCCGGTGAATTTCCCTCGGCGACGCCGTACCTGTACAGCTCGTACGACGAGGAAAGCGAAGCCCCGCGCAGCGGTCGCAAATCGATCGTGATCCTCGGCAGCGGGCCCAACAGAATCGGTCAGGGAGTTGAGTTCGACTACTGCTGTGTCCGAGCGTCGCTTGCGTTGCGCGAGCAGGGGTTCGAGACGATCATGATTAACTCCAATCCGGAAACCGTCTCCACTGATTGCGACATCTCAGACAAGCTGTACTTCGAGCCGCTCACCCTTGAGCACGTACTCGAGATCGTCGATCGCGAGCAGCCCATAGGAGTGATCGTGCAACTGGGCGGTCAGACCCCGCTCAAGCTCACGCGCGGACTCGAGCTGGCAGGGGTTCCAATTCTTGGCACATCACCCGACGCCATCGACGTGGCGGAGGACATGGAGCGCTTTGACGCGATCGCGCGTCGGCTTGGAATCAGGCAGCCGGAAAATGGAATCGCGACAAGCGTTGATTCCGCCGTCGCAGCCGCAGACCGCATTGGCTATCCCGTTCTCGTGCGGCCGTCGTACGTGCTGGGCGGCCGCGCAATGGAAATTGTCTACGACGAGCCTTCGCTGTGCGACTACTTTGAGCGCGCCGCGCGCGTCTCCGAAGATCGCCCGGTGCTGATCGATCAGTTCCTGGAAGATGCCTTTGAAGCCGACGTCGATGCGGTATCGGACGGGCATCAGGTCGTCATGGGCGGCATCATGCAACACATCGAGGACGCTGGTATTCATTCCGGCGATTCGGCGTGCGTCCTGCCTCCGTACCTGATCGGCGAACGTGAGCTCGCGACAATGCGCGCACACACCGTGGCACTGGCGCAGGCGCTCGGCGTCGTCGGGCTCATTAATGTGCAGTACGCCATCAAGAATGGCGCAGTGTACGTGCTGGAGGTGAATCCGCGCGGCAGTCGTACCGTGCCATCCGTGTCCAAGACCATAGGTGTTCCACTCGCTGCCGTCGCGGCCCGTGTCATGGCCGGCGAAATGCTGGCCGATATCGGCTTCATCGAGGAAGTGATCGCACCGTACGTCGCGGTAAAAGAAGCGGTCTTTCCATTCAACAAGTTCCGCGAGTTCGACCCAATCCTGGGGCCGGAGATGCGCTCAACCGGCGAAGTGATGGGCTTCTCGGATTCGTGCGGCAGTGCGTGCTGCAAGGCGCAGCTGGCAGCTGACAACGGGATCCCGATGAGCGGCGCGATCTTCGTGTCCGTGAACGACTCTGACAAGACCAACGTCACTCCCATCGTTCGCCGTTTTCACGAGCTCGGCTTCCGCATCTACGCCACCCAGGGGACCGCACGCCATCTTCGCAATCTCGGCGTGGCTGCGGAACGTGTCTTCAAGGTGCACGAGGGACGACCCAACGCGATCGATCTCATCGTCAACGGCGATATTCAACTGTTGATCAACACGCCACTGGGCAAGCGCGCCCAGACGGACGACTACTCCATGCGCCAGGCCGCGATCGCGCATCGCGTTCCGTACACGACCACGCTGTCCGCGGCCAACGCCGCGTGTGATGCAGTGCTGTCAGTGCGCTCGAGGCCGGTGTC
Source organism: Gemmatimonadaceae bacterium (assembly GCA_051001375.1). Lineage (GTDB taxonomy): Bacteria > Gemmatimonadota > Gemmatimonadetes > Gemmatimonadales > Gemmatimonadaceae > Fen-1247. Next base: position 1,605 of record JBPCNJ010000323.1, on the reverse strand, counting down.
CGTGACTTCGCTTCAGGAGTGGCACGCACGTCTCGCTCCGCTCACCGTGGGTTAGTATGGACGCACCCTTCATCCACGAATCTGCCTACGTCGATGAGGGCGCGCAGATCGGTGCAGGCACGAGGATCTGGCACTTTTGCCACATTCTGGGTGGCGCTGTCATCGGCGAGCGCTCATCGCTGGGCCAGAATGTAGTCGTCATGAACGGCACCAGAATCGGGAACAACGTCAAGATTCAGAACAACGTCTCCGTGTACGAGGGCGTTACCCTGGAAGACGACGTCTTCTGCGGACCATCGATGGTATTCACCAACGTCATCAATCCGCGCAGCCACGTATCGCGCAAGGACGAGTACCGGCCGACGCTCGTCAGTCGTGGCGCATCGATCGGTGCCAACGCGACGGTTGTCTGCGGCTCGACGCTCGGCGAATATTGCTTCATCGGCGCGGGCGCTGTCGTCGCGCGCGATGTTCCGGCGTATGCACTCATGGTCGGCGTCCCCGCGCGCCAGATCGGTTGGATGTGTCAGTGCGGCGAACAACTTGGCGACGGAGACGCACCTGTATGCTCCGCTTGCGGAACGTCGTACGTGCTCACTGACGCAGGGCTTGCCCGTGCCTGAGAACATCCGCGTAGCCGTCGTGGGCTGCGGCCGCATTTCAAAAAGCCACTTCGACGCGATCGCGCGCGTTGACGGTCTGGATCTCGTCGCCGTCGCCGATATCATCTCCGAGCGGGCTGCAGCGGCCGCCGCGGCCAACGCTGTGCCGTGGTTCACTTCACTGGAAGCGATGCTCGCCGGCTCCGAGTGCGACATGGTGACTGTAGCGACGCCGTCGGGGCTGCATCCGCTGCACGGCACCATCGCCGCAAGGGCCGGAAAACAGGTCGTGAGCGAGAAACCGATGGCCATCTCACTCGCCGGTGCCGATGAGCTCATCGCCGCGTGTCGCGACGCGGGCGTTCGTCTCTTCATCGTCAAGCAGAACCGGCTAAACCCCGCGATCCAGCTCGTCAAGCGCGCGATGGACCAGGGGCGCTTCGGACGCATCCATTCGGCCAACTGCACGGTCCGCTGGTCCCGCCCGCAGGACTACTACGATCAGGCGCCGTGGCGCGGCACGTGGGCGATGGACGGCGGTGCATTCATGAATCAGGCCTCACACTATGTGGATCTGATTCAGTGGCTCGCCGGCCCCGTTGACAGCGTTGTCGCCATGACCGCGACGCAGGCGCGCAGGATCGAGGCCGAGGACTCTGGCGCGGCCGTGCTGCACTTCCGCAACGGCGGCATCGGCGTACTCGACGTGACCATGCTCACGTATCCGCGTAATCTGGAAGGCTCGCTGACTATCCTGGGCGACCGGGGATCGGTCAAAATCGAAGGCACCGCGGTCAACCGAGTCGAGACCTGGCTTTTTGCCGACTACGATGACGATGACAAGCTGATTGAGACGGCCACAACGAACCCGCCCAGCGTGTACGGATTCGGGCACGAGGGGTACTATCGGAATGTGCTATCCGTGCTGCGCGGCGAAGCCGAGCCGGACACCGATGGCGAGGAAGGGCGCAAGTCGCTCGAGATCATCCTCGCGATCTACGAG